>JAGNEZ010000033.1 GCA_018003015.1 Phycisphaerae bacterium
CCAGGGCGATGTTCGCGTACGCCCCTCCAGCATGGATCACGTCGGGCCCAACCGCCGGGTAAGCACTGCACGAGCGGCCCTTGAGAACGCCGGCACCGGCCAGCAGCTGAGCTCCGTGGCAGATGGCCGCGATCGGCTTGTTCGCCCCGGCAAAGTGCCGAACCACTTTCAGCACCTTCTCGTCCAGGCGAAGGTACTCCGGAGCTCGCCCACCCGGAATAACCAGGGCGTCATAGTCCTCGGGACTGAGCCCGGCGAACGTCGCGGTCAGGGCGAAGTTGTGACCCGGCTTCTCGCTGTATGTCTGATCACCTTCAAAATCATGAATCGCGGTTCGAACCTTCTCACCCGCCCGCTTGCCCGGGCAGACCGCGTGGACGGTGTGTCCGATCATGGTCAGGGCCTGGTAGGGGACCATAACCTCGTAATCCTCGACGAAGTCGCCGACGATCATCAGGATCTTCTTGGCCGACATGGACACCTCCTCCTGCCATAACTTCCGCTGCTCAATGGGATTGACGATGCCGGCAGCTTATCCGATGCCCTCGGGCGACACAACCGCCCTGGCCAGCCATACCCCTCGTGAGAACTGCCGATCACGAGATTATCGGACCGGCCCGTCGATCGGACGGGAACTCAAGAGCCCCCCTGAAATTGTCCGATAAACGCAACGCACACATGGCCGATGTCCTTGACCAATCTGAAGTTGATGCCCTGTTGTCCGCGGTGGACGCCGGGGCAGGGGGGACGACCGCCGAACCGGAGGTTCCCAGTCGGGTCAAGCCCCGGACGCAGGACGTCCGCACCTACGACTTCAAGCGCCCCGAGCGGGTCAGCAAGGACCAGATCCGGGCCCTGGAGGCGATCCACGAGAACTTCGCCCGCAATTTCGGCGCATCCCTCTCCAACTTCCTGCGAACCATCGTCGAGGTCCGGGTCGCCACCATCGAGCAGCTTACCTACAGTGAGTTCATCCACTCGCTGCCCAACCCGACCTGCTTCAACCTCCTGAATACCAGCCCCCTGGAAGGGCAGTTCTGTCTTGAGATCAGCCCGCTGATCGTCTACCCGATCATCGACCGGCTCCTGGGCGGCTCAAACGCGGAGCTGTTCATTCCCCAGCGTCCCTTGACCGCGATCGAATGGCGCCTGGTCAAGCGGATCACCGATCGGGCTCTGAATACGCTCACCGAGGTGTGGTCCAACCTGGTCGAGGTAAACTTCGAACTGGCCGAGACCGAGTCCAACCCCCATCTGGTGCAGATCGTCGCTCCGAACGAAGTCGTGGTCGTGATCGGCCTCGAGCTCAAGATGGGTACCCGCGCCGGTACCATGACCTTGTGCCTGCCGTTCAACGTCATCGAGCCGGTCATGGGAAAACTGGCTACCCAGAGCTGGCTTGCCTATCAGCGCAAGGCGGCCAGCGACGAGCAGCGCCAACAGATCAGCCGCCACCTCAAGTCAGCCGAGGTCGGCGTCCGGGTCTTCCTGGCCCAGACCATGATCACAGTCAACGAGCTGATCAACCTCCAGCCTGGCGACATTGTCACCACCCGCAAACCCGCGAACTGCGATCTGATCCTTCAGGTCGAAAACCGCAACAAGTTCGCCGGGCGGCTCTACCAGTACAAAGGTGCACGTGCCCTGCGCATCATACGCCTCGCGGGGCAGGAAGAGTCGCTGTAGGCGGAGACGACGCCTCAAACCGGGCTCGTGGCCGCGTCGTGGATGGCAGTCACCACCTCGTCAAGACTGAAGGGCTTCTCCAGCACGCGGAAGACACTCTGCCGTGTCTCCAGCGGAATCTCCTCCACCAGGCACCCGGTGATGAGGATGGTCAACAGATCGGGAATGGCCGAGGCCAGGGCCCGGGCGACCTCGATGCCGTTGCGGCCGTCGGCCAGCCGCCAATCGGCGACCAGGAGATTCGGACGAAACTCGAGACCGACCTGGATGCCCTTCTCCACGCTGGAGGCGCTCCGGACTTCGTGAGACTCGCGCACCAGGATCAGCGTGAGCTGTTCGCAGTAGGTCATCTCGTCATCCACGATCAGTACTCTGCTCATCAGCCACTCCCCTGGTCAACGGAGCCTGCTTGACGCGGTAAGAACACCGTGAAAGCCGTTCCGCGCTCGGCGTCGCTGATCACTTCGATGGTCCCGCCGTGGTCGGTGGCGATGCCGTGGGCGATGCTCAGGCCCAGCCCGGTACCGCCTTCTCCGTGTCGGGTGGTGAAGAAGGGATCGAACAAGCGGGCAATCTGGCCGGGAGCGATGCGGGCGCCGTCGTTCGCCACGGTCAACCGAACACCGCCGGGAGCTCCGTCCGTTCGGACGTCAATGTGCCGGGCCCCCGCCTGGATCGCGTTCCGCAGCAGATTGATGGTGACCTGCTCGATTCCGGTGGTGCTCATCGCCAGAGGCTCCAATCCTGCATCCAGGTGAATCGACAGCATGCACTGGTTGTCCGCGGCGTACGCCGCCACCGTCTCACATGCCTGCCGGATCACCGCGTTGAGATCCGCCGGCGCCTTGGTGGAGGTCTGGGCCCGGGCGAACGAAAGTACGCTCTGCACGATCAGCTTGCATCGCTGGGCACAGCCGACGATTTTCTCCAGAGCGTCGATCATGCCCTCCGGCTCGGTGCGGCGGCTCAGGGCGTACTGGGCCAGCAGCAGGATGCCGCCGACCGGATTATTGATCTCGTGGGCGATGCCGCCGGCCAGCGTGCCCATGGCGGCCAGCCGCTCGGCCCGCAGCAGGTTCTCCTTGGACTTCGCCAGCTCGTGCGTACGATGCTCGACCAGCTCTTCCAAATGATTCTTGTAGCGGTCAAGCTCGCGTTCGGCCTGCTGGCGGGCGGCAATCTCCCGGGCCTGCTGGACATTGCGCAGGGCGAGCGTCGAGAGCTGGTTGGCGATCAGCCGCAGGGCGTCGCACACCCGCCGGAACCGGGAAAGCGGCATGCGCGTCACTCCAGCCAGCGCCGCCCGGTACTCCTCGACGTTCACCCCGATCCGGTCGGCGTAGCGCAGCAGCTGCTCCTCGTTTTGGCATTCGTCCAGGACCTGTCCGACCAGCCACTTGGCGATCCTGCGATCGCCGACGCAGATGCTCGTTCCGCCACCCCAGAGCCCGGCACTCAGGCACGGCTGAATGACCGGGCCGTCGGGTCGTATCTCGCCCAGCTGGGCGTCCGAATGCATGCAGTTGAGCCGGCCCTTCTCCGTCCTGCGGACCAGTTCCAGGCAGAGCCGGCAGAAGTTGCTCGGCTTGGTGATCGGCTGGCCGTCGAGATCCGTGATCAGGGAAGCGACGCCGGTGGCCTCGGCAAAGGCGTCCGAGATGGCCTGGATGTCCTCGAGCTTGAAAAGATCCTCAATGCCCAGGGACGATGTCTCCCCCGGCAGCTGGGTCAGCGTCTCGATCCGCTGGTGCAGGGCTTCTTCCGACTGGAGACGCTCCGTGATGTCTCGGGCAATGCCGGTCGTCCCAATGATCTCGCCCCGGTCGTTTCGCACCGGCGTCTTGATCGTCTCTACCCGCGTGATCCCGCCCTGGAGGTCCTGCAAGAGCTCCTCGATCCGGCGGACGGCACCGGTCCGCATGACCTCAAGATCGTCTTGACGGTACTTCTCGGCCAGTTCCGGCGGCCAGAGATCGTAGTCCGTCCTGCCAACCAGTTCCTCCGTGCTCATGCCGCACCAGCGGGCGAAGGCTCTGTTGACAGCCACGTAGCGGTAGTCGCGGTCTTTGAGCCAGGCAATGTCAGGGATGTTGTCCAGAATGGCCTTCTGGCGAGCATCGCTCTCGATGAGCGACTGTTCAATGCGCTGCCGCTCACGATGGGCGTGCTCGAGTTCGGCCACTCGGTCGCGCAACGCCTGGACCTCGTCCAGCGTCGCCGTCGCGGGCTCGTCGTGTCCACTCACCGGGGTATCTCCCCGCTAACCGCGAGAGCACTCCCCCGGCCGCCGTCAGGTCTCGTCGGCTACGTTGCTGGCGCCGACCGGCTCCGGCGGCTTCTCCTCGACGGGAGGCTCCTGGGCATAACCTTCGAAGTGCAGCTCCGGATCGCCGTCGCTGTTGTCCTTGATGGTGACCTTGATGTGGTTGCGGCCCTCGTATTCGCCGCGGAGTATCGCCTCGCTCAACGGGTCCTCGATCTTGTTCTCGATAGACCGGCGGAGCGGCCGAGCTCCGAACTTCTCGTCGGTCCCGTGTTCGATCAGGAAGTCCTTGGCCTTCTGGTCGAGGATCAGGTGATACCCCTTTTCCGCGAGCCGCTTGGCGACCTTGTTGACCTCCAGGTCTACGATGTTGACCAGGTCGTTGTGAGTCAGCTTGTGGAACACGACCAGCTCGTCCACCCGGTTGATGAACTCGGGGCGGAAGTAACGCTCGACCTCGCCCTGCAGCATGGTCTTCATCTTCTGGTAGCTGACTTCCTCGTCACGCTTGCCGAAACCGAACTCGCTCTGGTTGGTGATGCGGTCCGCCCCGATGTTGCTCGTCATGATCATGATCGTGTTCTTGAAGTCGATGTGCCGCCCGAACGAGTCGGTCAGCCGACCTTCCTCCATGATCTGGAGCAGCATGTTGAACACGTCCGGGTGAGCCTTCTCGATCTCGTCGAGCAAAACCACGGAGTACGGCCGGCGGCGGATCCGCTCCGTCAGCTGGCCGCCTTCCTCGTAACCCACGTAACCCGGCGGGGCGCCGATCAGCCGGCTGACATTGTGCTTCTCCATGAACTCGGACATGTCCAGAATGACCAGGGCATCCTCGTCACCGAACATGAACTCGGCCAGGCACTTGGCCAGGTAGGTCTTGCCCACCCCGGACGGCCCGATGAAGATGAAACTGCCCATCGGACGGTTCGGGTCCTTCAGGCCGCTCCGCGAACGACGCACCGCCCGGGCCACCGCCCGAACCGCTTCGTCCTGGCTGATGACCCGCTTGTGCAGCTCGTCCTCGAGCCGCAGCAACCGCTGAACCTCGGTCTTCTCCAACCGGGTCAGGGGCACGCCGGTGATGCCCGATACCACCGAGGCAATGACCTCGTCGTCAACCACACCGTCCACTTCCTTCGCCCGGTCTCGCCACTCGCGCTGCATTTCCTCCTTCTTGGACCGCGAGACCTCGGCCTTGTCGCGAAGCTCCGCCGCCCGCTCGTAGTCGGCGTTCTTGACCGCCTCATCCTTTTCCATGATCAGCTTCTCGATCTCGCGCTCGATCTCGGTGAGATTCGGCGGCTTGGTCATGGACTTGAGACGAACGGCCGCCCCGGCTTCGTCAATGACGTCGATGGCCTTGTCCGGCTGCACCCGGCCGGTGATGTACCGGTCGGACAGCTCCACCGCCTGCAGCAACGCGTTGTCGGTGATCTGAACGCGGTGGTGAGCCTCATAGCGGTCCCGCAAGCCCTTCAGAATCAGGATCGTCTCGTCGCGGCTCGGCGGCTCAACGATGATCTGCTGGAACCGCCGCTCAAGCGCTCCGTCCTTCTCAATGTACTTGCGGTACTCGTCGAGCGTGGTCGCTCCGATGCACTGAATCTCGCCGCGACTCAACGCCGGCTTGAGCACGTTCGAGGCGTCGATCGCGCCTTCGGCTCCACCCGCGCCGACCAGCGTGTGTAACTCGTCAATGAACAGGATGACGTTCCGGGCTCGCCGGACTTCGTTCATCACCGCCTTGATACGCTCCTCAAACTGCCCGCGGTACTTCGTGCCCGCCACCATCATGGCCAGATCGAGGACCACAATCCGTCGGTCGGCCAGCAGCTCCGGAATCTCTCCATTGACGATCTTCTGGGCCAGACCCTCGACAATCGCGGTCTTGCCCACACCCGCCTCGCCCAAGAGCACGGGATTGTTCTTCTGCCGCCGGCAGAGTATCTGAATCACCCGGTCAATCTCACGCTGCCGGCCAATCACCGGGTCCAGCTTGCCCTCGCGAGCCATCTCGGTGAGATCGCGGCCAAACGAGTCCAGGGCCGGCGTCTTGCTCTTGCCCTTCTTGGCCTCACCCCCGGGACCCGGAGGGCCCCCGCCCGCCGCCGCTTCCTCGCTCTCAATCCCCGCCCCCAGCAGGTTCAGAACCTCCTCACGAACATCCTCCAGCCGCAGCCCGAGGTTCATCAGCACCTGGGCGGCCACACCGTCCTGCTCACGCAGCAGGCCGAGAAGCAGATGCTCCGTGCCCACATAGTTGTGATTCAGGCTCCGGGCTTCCTCGATCGCGTATTCGATAACCTTTTTCGCCCGAGGAGTTTGCGGAAGCTTGCCCATCGTGACCATGTCCGGGCCACGCTTGACCAGCTTCTCCACCTCCAGCCGAACCTTCCGCAGGTCGACATCCAGGTTCTTCAGAACGTTCGCACCGACGCCCGAGCCTTCCTTCACCAGCCCAAGCAAAATGTGCTCCGTCCCAATGTACTCGTGGTTGAAACGCTGGGCCTCCTGGTTGGCCAACGCCATCACTTTGCGGGCGCGATCAGTGAAACGTTCGAACATCAGCCGCTCCTTGCTGCGGTGCCGTCCATCCGTCTGTCATGTGGCCGGGTCTCCTCTGAAGCATCTCCAAGCCGCGTTCCGACCACCTAGGGTCCCCCAACTGCACGCTCGATTGTAGCACCCCCTAAGGTACCCATCAACCAAAGGCCCGGCGCGCAACTGGGGGCAAATACACCACTTCCTGTATATCGGCTGACCAGAGAGCCGAGTTGTGGCCTTTCGCCCGAGGAAGCGGCCAGCAGCGGAAGCGTCACGTCCGGGCGAATCGTTCCAGAGCGGCTGCGATTTCCACACTGAAACGGTGCTCACAATCATACTGAGCGGCCGCCCGCCACGCAGCCCAGGCCCGCCGACCACCCGCCGTCTCGGAGATCAACCTCGCCCACAGGAGACGCGTCTCCGCGTCCCCGTCATCGACCGACAGGGCCAGCAGCAGAGCCGAGCGAGCAGCCTTCCATTTCCCGTGGGCCAGACAGCCTCGGGCCAGCCGCCGGAGAATGGCCAGCTCGCGCGGCAACGCCGGATCGAGCAGAAAGCGAATCCTGCTGATCAGCAGGCCCTGGGCCACAAACCACGCCGCCAGGGCAAATCCACCCGCCGCCAACGCCGCCCACCGCTCGACAACCACCGGGGCAATCAGCAACCCCGCGATCGCAACCTCCGCCGCCAGCGCAAACCAGACCGCCAGGGCCAGACCCAGCCACCCCCGGCCCAGCATCATCAGACCCGTGCCCGGCACGATCAGGTTCATGACCGTCGCTCGCAGAAACCGCTTCACGACCGGCAGTATACCTGTTCCTTGACTTGCCCGGTACGCATCCGATAATGCCACACGTGCCAACACCGGGAGTGCCCTTGATGACAGCCATCCTTCGCCCCAGCCCTCTTCTCACCATCGCCTCGGCAGCCAGCCTGCTCTGTGCCTTGGGTTGCTCCGACATGGACACCTCGTCCACCGGCTCGCCGACCTTCGGGCGACCGGGCGACTACGCCACTCGCCGGATCGACGGCCTTGCCCTCCGCGACGTGCGGCCGGCGGCCCTGCGGGCCTTTCGTCAGCATTTCCGCGTCGACCCGAACGCCTCAGCCGGTGACCGGCTCGTCTCCTACCCGGCGGAAATCACCCAACAGGCCCAACCCGAGCGACTCCGCGATATGTTCGGCGGTAAGAACCGCCATCGCCAAGTGGCCATACTGGTCCTTAGCCAGGAGGGAACCTCCGTCCTGGCTCAGTGCCAGGTCCGCAACCAACGCCTCGACACCGCCGAACGAGCGGCCTTCGCCCGGGAGACCGGCGACGACCGGCCCGGCGATACCCCTATCGAGCGGCGGGGCGCCTCCTCGCCTATCGCTCGCGAGGAATGGACACCCGTCGGCCGCGATCGCACCACCGAGGCCGAAATTCTCGATTCCATCGTGCACGCAGTGACCGGCAGTCAGCCGGCCGGCGAGTGAGCCCGCCCCTCTGCCTGATCCCACCAACCTCCGAAACCGGCAAGCGGCCCGCTGTGCCGGCACCCTCGCGTGGCAAACGCCGTCTCAGAACACCTTCCAGCAACCACGATCCGTGCCTCACATGCGCACGCCCGAGAAAACCACCATCAGCCCGACGATCATCACCACAAACAACGCCCACCAGAGCAGGACGCTGTTGTACCAGTGGCTCCCGATTTGGCCGAGAATGTTGAGCTCGCGCCAGTTGAAGGTCAGATCGTCGGAGACCTGCTCCGGACGCGGGGGCGCGCTGAGCACGCTCACGATGATGCAGACCGCGACGGTGGTCAGCCAGGTCACAACCGCCTGATTGCCGAAGGGCGAAAGCCACGTCACCACCGCCTCGCTCAGAAACGCCGGCGGACGAGTCACCCCAATCTTGAGCAGGACCGCAACCGCAAACCCCACACAGGCCCCGACGCCGGCGCCCACTCCGTTGATCCGCCGCGACAGAATCCCCAACAAAAAAACCGCCCCGAACGGCGGGGCGAAAAACGCATACAGCATCTGGGTGTACTCGAAAAGCCCCATGCCCAGCCAGACGACCATGTGAGCCAGGACAATGGCCAGCGCCAGGATGGCCACCGAGGCGATCCGCCCAGTCAGAATCTGCTCGCGGTCCGAGGCCGCCGGCCGCATCCACCGCTTGTAAATGTCCAGCGTGAAGACCGTCGCCGTCGAGTTCAGCACCGCCTGGACCGTCGATTGAATCGCCCCGAACAGGGCTGCCAGGAAAAGTCCGCGCAAGCCGCCGGGAATCAGCTGCTGCAGCATCGTCACGTAGCCCTTGTCCGCCTGACTGCCGGCCTGCTCCCACGGGAGCATCAGGATCTCGGGGTGATGGGCAAATAACACAAGACCGGGAAGAACTACCATCACCGGCAGCAAAACCTTGAGGTAGCCCGCGAAGACAATGCCCATGCGAGCATGGTACATGTTCTTGGCCCCAAGGACGCGCTGGATCATGAACTGGTTGATGACGTTGTACCAGATGCTCACCGTGAAAGTGATGAAAACCAGGCTGGTCCAGGGCACCAAGGCATGGCTGGGCGGCTGGATCACCGACAGACGGTTGTAGTAAGCCTGGTCCGGAGTGATGTTCCGAACCGCGGCGGCTACAGCGTCGCGCCATATACCCTCGCTGGCCCGGTTCCGCTCAATCATCACCCGGAAGCCCTCGATCACCGAGCCGGATTCGGGAGCCAGGCTTTGAAGGCCGAGAATGGCCACCATCATCCCGCCGGCCACCATGACCACGACCGTGCAGACATCCGCCCAGGCCGCCGAACTGAGCCCGCCGTAAATGGCCCAGACCCCCGAAGCGAAAGCGAGCACCACGATCGCCACCGTCAGGTTCCAGCCGAACAGACTCTGCAGGGCCAGACCGCCGCCGTACAACGCCCCGCTCAGGAACGCAACCACACCCGTGATCACCGTCACGACGGCAAACAACTGACGCAGAAACGGATTGAATCGGCGCTCCATGAACTCAGGCGTGGTGAACACCCGCGAGGCCAGCAGAAACGGAATGAAAAACCAGATCAGAATGCTGAAGGTGGTCAGATTGCCCCATTCGAACATGGCGGCGCAGACCCCGAAAAGCACCGCCGCTCCTACCGTCCCGATAAACTGCTCGCTGTGAATGTTCGAGGCGATGAAGGAACTGCCCACCACATACCAGGGCAGCGAACGGCCGGCCAAGAAGTAGTCGTCCGAGACCCTCTTCTTCCGCCGCCCGGCCAGGTAGCCAATCGCCGAAAGCACCACAAAGTAGCCGATGAAGGCAACGTAGTCGGAAGCACTGAGCTGGAAACCCTCCAGACCTGTCATGCCGCTCACTCGCCTCGTGCAAGCAATGCCCCGATGGTCCGTTCACACGCCGCGATCAGGCCGGGCAGGGCCGCTCGATCAAAGGGACTCTGCCAGACTTGATAAATGTCGCTGCCGTGCAGCTCCGGGGGGCTGAGATAACCGCACGAACCGTTGACCAGGTTCAAGACCGCCACCGCCGCCTGCGGGAAGCGCCGCCGCAATTCCACCTGCAGCGCCGAGTAGGCCTCGTTGGACTGGCCGACGAAGACCGCGCCCCCAACTCGCCAGATCCACACGGGCATCCGGCAACTCGGGCCCGAACCGACAAGACGAAGCACCCGCAACTTGCGCCGCAGACGCTCGGCCAGCACCCGATCCCCGCAACACTCCATCTCCCGCCGTACCTGCTCCTCCGCGGGCAACGGCTTCAACGGCAGCTCCACGTCGATCCGCTCGGCCAGAACCACCGACGAAGGCGCGAAAGACTTGCGCGCCCAGACCGCCAACGCCGCACCCGACTCGACCAGCCCCGCGTAGCAGAGGCACTGCCCCGCCGGGAGCATGGACTCCAACGCGGCCAGCACCGCATATCCCAACCGCCGCCCATTCGCGTCGGCCACGGCCACGTCACCGGTATACTGCTCGCGAGGGGCAAGATCACCGGCCGCACCAAGCAAGAAGAGGCACGGAGCACCCCCCGTGTCCCGCTCCACCAGGGTCCGCATTGCCCCGACATAGTCCGGCGAAATCAGCCGGTTCTCCCACGCCAGGGTCGTCGGATGACAGGCGTAGTTGACCAGCGTGGCCTTGAACCGCCCGGCAGTATCGCAGATCCGCCCGACCAGAACCGTGTCGTCCGCCGGATGCGCCGGATTGAACCCGCAGACCACCCGCGAACCGCCCGGCTCGGGCAAATCACGATTGGCCGCCAGATCACACCGTCCGTAAGCCCAGGTCATGATCGCCGGAGCCAGCCGGGCCAGCGCTTCCCGAGCGGCTTCAATCAACCCCGTGCGAACCTGACCCAGAAAGCCCGCAATCAGGTTGCCGCCCGGCTTGTCGGCATCCTCCAGACAGATCGATGCCCCGGCGTGGGTGTGAACGCAGGCCACCATCACCCGGGCCGGGTCGAGATGCAACACCTCAATCAGACCGCCACGAACGCGCCACTCATCCTCCGACCGTTGCCACCAGCCGAGATCCATCGAAGCCAGAAGCAGCGGCGGCCGGCCAGCACCCTCGCTCATCGCCAGAACGGTCGCGTAGAGCGGACGGTGGACGCCCTCCGCGACATCGTGCGCCGCGGCTACCCACATGCGCGAGTAGATACCGACCGGCGGCGTAATCTCACGCCGGGCCATCCCCGCCCACAGCTTGGCCGTAGGCGGCACCAGGTCCGCCGGGATCGGTCCGCTGACATCACTCACCGCCGCTGCCCTCCAGGGCCGAACAGACTCAAGCCGCCGTCCATGGTCAGCGTCTGACCTACAACCTGCCGGTTCAACGGGTCGCACAGCCAGACCACCTGGCGGGCCACTTCCTCAGGCGAGATCAGTTCACCCACCGGAACCGATTGCCGCGCTTCCTCGCGACGACCGGGATCCTCCTTGAACAGCCGCCCGCTCAGCCCCGCATCGACATAGCCCGGAGCCACCTCGTTGACCAGAATGCCGTCTCGGGCCAGGTCGGCGGCCATACAGCGGCACAGCATGCTCACCCCGGCCTTGGAGACACAGTACGCCAGAATGCCCGGGTGCGGCACACGCCCCGCCCAACTGCCGATGAACACTATCCGACCCCCTCGACCGTGGCGAAGCATCCGCAGCGAACCGCAACGGGCAAGATGAAACGCCCCATCCAGGTTCGCCGACAGCTGGCTTCGCCACTCCGTGTCGCTCACCTCACGCACACCGGCTTCCTGCACCACCGCAGCATTCGGAACCACCAGCGTGATATCGCCCAGATCACGTTCCACGGCCTCGATCCAGGCCGCAACCGCCGCGGCATCGGCCACATCGACACGATCGTACCGAGCCCGTCGCTGCAGAGCGACAATCTGTCGCAGCAAGGACGTCGCTTCCGAGCCCGCGAGCACATCACCCACCGCCACGTCGGCTCCGCATGCGGCCAATGCCAGGGCAATGGCCCGGCCAATATCGCCAAGCCCGCCGCTGATCACCCCTACCTGGCCCGTCAGATCCACGCAACCGCCTACGCCCATGGCGCTCCCCTTGCTGTCGTCCCGGTGAGCGAACCACCCTCCCGCAAGCCCCGGTCAGACGTCACGAACCGCAGCCATCAGCTGATCGAACAACCGATCCACCTCCGCACGGGTCTCCTCGTCGAGCATGAACCCGACCGGCCCGCGAACCAGGGTGTTGCGAAAAACACCTTGCTTGACAAGCAAGTACTTCTCAACGGCCAGAAAACCGTCCAGCCCGCTCTGCATGCCAATCAGGGATGAGAGCGGCAGGGAAAGACGATAGGTCCGTTGCTCGTCGCCGGCGACCAGCGCCCCCCAAAGGGCGACAAGAGCCTCAATCAGCTCCCCCCCCGGCATCGTGCCAACAATCCCGCGCCGATAGCTGTCCACCAGGGCAATCCCACCGCTGCCCTCGAAAACCGCCGCTTCACCGCCGGTCGCCTCCCGCAAGGCGCTCAGCCGCGGCCCGATCGGGGTCGCCTCCGGCTTGAACAGCACCCGCGAGCCAAACTCACGCTGCATCCGAACCAGCAGATCCACCGGCATCGGACGCCCAACGTAGCCGCTCGCGTCCTGAACAACCACCGGAATGTCCACCGCCTCCAGAATGCGGTCGTAGTACCTCAGAACCTCCGATTCCATGGCCACGATCGACACCGGGGGAATGGCCATGACCGCCGTGGCCCCCACCGACTCGGCGTGTTGCCCCAGACGCACCGCCACCCGCGTACTCTCCGCTCCAACGCTGATGATCACCGCCCCAAGACCGCTGCCCAGGCGACAGGCGTGCTCGGCCAGCAGCTCGCGCTCGTCAGTCGAAAGCCGCAGAACCTCCGACACCATCGCCATCACAATTCCGTCGGCCCCAGCGTCAAACAGCCAGTCGATCTCCTTCTCCAGGATGGCATAATCGATGCTCTCATCGTCGTGGTAGGGAGTCTGAAAAACCGGCAGAACACCACGCAGAGCTGGCCGTTCAGGTTGTGCCGCCGAACCCATCATGTGTAGTACCTCCTCCCCGCCCGGGCCCGGCGACATTCTATCCCCACAACCGAAACCTGCCAGCAGGCCCCGGACCGGTCACTACCCCCTCGGTTCCGCCAACGAACAGCCTGCACAACCTCTCGCTTCCCCGCTCTCTGTCCGGGACACCCGTCGTGTTATTCCCCGCAGACGCGAGTTGAACCGCAACCAACGCCATTGGCTTCGTTTGGCGCTGCGGTTTTCACGAGATCAAGGGCGGAAAACAACCCTCGCAGGCTCAAGAACGCGGGTGGCCCACCAGGGCCATGGGTCCGTTCGGCAGGGGAACCCACACCCCCCAACGCGTTCATCCTGACCCGCGGTCCGGGTACAATGGCCGACCTGGAAGAACCGCCGGGGAAAAAAACCGGTCGGCTTCCGCGATTCACAGACCCTCAGGAGCATGCATATGCGGGCAGCGTTGGCTTCGTTTGGCGCAGTGCTGTACTCGATGACGGCGGCGACAGGAGCCGAGCCCGCCAAGGTCGACCGGCAATTCCTCGACTGCAAGACAGTCTTTCAGACCAATACCGGCTACGACCCCAGGCTCGCCATCGCCGTCGACGGCGTCATCGTCCACCAGCACGGGGCAGCCCCCGAGCGCCTCGGTAAGACGATCAACTCTTGGCGCCGGCGCGGATTCACCGTCGGCCGCATGTTCTTCGCCGATTCCGACGCAACCAACCAGTACTGGACCGGAAAGTGGGACGGAACCGAACACCCCGACGAGGTCGAACGCGATCAGAAGAACGACGTGGTCATGTGCGCCGGCGTCCGCCCGTACATGCTGCCAACGCCCGGCTGGACCAGGTACCTGCAGGAAATGGCAACCCAGTCAATCGACCTAGGCGCCCAGGCCATCCTGCCTGAGGAACCCCTCGCCCACGCTCACACCGGCTACGAGAACGCCTTCCGTAAGGCTTGGGAACAACGCTACCACCGACCATGGGAACCCGAACGAACTTCACCTACCGCCCGATTCCTCACCGGCCAGCTCAAAAACGAGCTCTACCTCGAGCTCCAACGCCAACTCGGCCAGACCGTCGTCCAGGGCGAGAAACGCACCGGCCAAACCATCCCCTTCGTCTTCCCCGTCCATAGCCTGTACAGCAATGTGGCCGCTCACCTCGTCGCCCCCCTCGGCACCTCGACCGCCATCGAACAGATCGACGGCTACATCGGCCAGGTCTGGACCGGCCCGGTCAACTGGGCCCTGCATAACTACAGCTCGCCGGATAAGTCCTTCTTCGCGTCCGCCTACGTCCTCTATGACTACTTCGACCAGCTGACCCGCGGCACCAACCGCAAGCTGTGGCTCCTCACCGACCCCGTCGAGGACGATCCCAACCACAAGTGGTCGGAGTTCGAGGAATGGTACCGGCATTGCGTGGCCGCCGAACTGCTCCTGCCCAACGTCGACGCCTTCGAGGTCATGCCTTGGCCCGACCGCATCTTCCTGCCCGGCTATTCGACCGGCGGCAGTACCCCCGCCCCCGAACGATTCCGAATCATCGTCCTCTCCGCCATTCAGGTTCAACAGGAAATCCCCAGGTCGGGCACGTGGCTGCAGGATCCGATCGATCAGCCGACAGCCGGCATCGGCGTGGCCGTCACCGATACCCTGCTTTGGCATCAACTGGCCTCACCCCTCCTGGACGGCGTCTACGGCATGTTCCTGCCCCTGGTCAACGAAGGCATCCCCGCCTCCGCCTGCCTCCTGGAACGCGCCTTGGATCCAGGTTACCTCGATCAGTTTAAGGTCATCGTGCTGTCCTACCAGGAGATGAAGCCGATGGACCTGCGGATGAACACCGCTTTGGCCAACTGGGTCCGACGCGGCGGCTCACTCATCGTCCTCGGAACCGGCGGCGAAATCTCCGACGGCTCGCTGTGGTGGAGCAAGCTGCCCATCGGCGATCCGCTCGCCCATCTGCTCAAGACCGAGCTGGGCTTGGAGCCCGGCGCGGAAGGAGACCGCCAGGTCGGCCAGGGCTGGGTCTATCGCCAGCTCGGCTCGCCGCGACGGTTCGTCGATCCCAGGGTCGCTCGAGAGGAATACCTGCGGCTCATCGAACGCGCCCTGCGAGCGGCCGGAGGCGCCGCCAAGCTCGCCAGACCCGGCGAATTCGTCATGCGACGCGGCCCATTCGTCATCGCCCACGCCATCCACCAACCGGTCTCGGTAAAGGGCCCAGTCGTCGATGTCTTCGATCCCGAGTTCCCGCTCCGCGATAAGGCCGAGCTCAAACTCGGCCAGAGCGGTGTCTATCGCGACGTCACCTCACTCATGACCCCAACCGGACCCGCCAAGCCCTGCGTCCTGCATGCCACCCACCGCCTGCTGAGCGAACAATTCGTCGACAACACCACCCGCGCCCTGATCCGCGGCCCGGCCGAAACTCCCGCCATCGTCCGCCTCTTCGCGGCCGGATCCACACCCCAGTCCATCACCGCCACCGATGCGAAAGACGCCGCCCTCGAAGTCACCTGGAAAGCCGACGGGCCAACCATCCTGGTCAGGTTCCCCAACGTCCCCGAAGGCGCCACCCTGATCGTGAAGTGGACGAGATGAGGGGAGGAGTCAGTTGCCCTATGGAGGTGAACGATAGACTGCTGTAGTGTCTAGAGGTGTTATAAGGTGGTATACCCCGCAGGCTTCGGTGTGGCGGCTCAACCCGGCGATGATGCCATCGGACTCCACGACGGTCGACGAACGACCTGCGCGAAGCGAGCGGATCATGGGCTCCGCCGCCAGGTATCCGAGCGGCCGACGAGCGTCGGCACGGCTAGCGGTTGTCCCGCAGAATCGGGGGGATTATCGGACACTCGGGTCCGGGCCCAGACCACAATCCGATAACCTCAGCCGCCTCATCCAATCGCCGATAATCCCGGCATGAACCCAGTCGTCCTGGAGTCCCAGAGCGCCGATGCCCTGCCCGGCCACCAGACCACCGCCTGCGAAACGGACCGGGTCGCCATGCCGAACGACCCGAGCCGAAAGGCCAACCCGGCTCATGCCTCACCGTCAGCCGGCGTACTCGACGGCATCGCTCGGTACCTCGTTCGCCAGGCACTGACTATTCGCCGAACCGAGGAGCGACTGTTGTCCCTGTTTGCCGAGGGCAAGCTCTTCGGCACGGTTCACACCTGCATCGGCCAGGAGTGGATCGGTGTGGCCGTGGCCAATGCCCTTCATAGCGGCGACGCAGTCTTCACCAACCACCGCGGGCACGGCCACTACCTGGCCCGCACCGGCGACGTCGAGGGACTCATCGCCGAACTGATGGGCCGGACCACCGGGGTGTGCGGCGGACGGGGCGGCAGCCAGCACCTGTGCCGCGAGTCGTTCTACTCTAACGGGATCCAGGGGGGCATCGTCCCCGTCGCGGCCGGCCTGGCCATGGCCCGCAAGCTGATCACCAGCGGCACGATCGCGGCGGTGTTCATCGGCGACGGCACACTTGGGGAGGGCGCTGTCTACGAAACCCTGAACATCGCCGCGAAGTGGTCGCTGCCTCTATTGGTCGTCATCGAGGACAACGGCGTGTCCCAGTCGACCGACCAGTCCCAGACGCTGGCGGGAACGATCGCTGGCCGTGCCCAGGCCTTCGGTATGGATGTGCGGACGGCGGACACCTGGCACCCCGCGGAACTGATCAACCAGGCAGCCCTCGCCGCCGACCAGGTGCGACGGAGCGGCCAACCGCTCATCCTCCACGTCCGCACCTACCGGTTGAAGGCCCATTCCAAGGGCGACGACGAACGCGACCCCGCCGCGGTGGCCGCATACGCCCAGCGCGACACGCTCAACCGCCTCATCGCTCAAAACGGCCCGGAGACGCGGCAAACCCTGGCCGCCATCGATCAGCGGATCGAACGAGCGGTCACCCGGGCGTCGACAGATCCCTACACCACCGTCGAGATCACCACACTCACAAGGCCGGCGATCGCTGCGGGGGGGCGATCGCCGGCCCACGCTTGCCTGTGGAAGCCGCTCGACTTCCAGCCGCAGCGCGCGGTGGACGCCATTCGCTCCGCGCTGGGCGATGCCATGGCAGCCGACGAACGGATCGTCCTGCTCGGCGAGGATATCCGCGATCCGTACGGCGGGGCCTTCAAGGTGACCGCCGGCCTGAGCACCCGATTCGACGGGCGCGTCTTCAACACGCCAATCAGCGAAGCCGCGATCACCGGACTCGGAAACGGTCTCGCCCTCGCCGGCCGTCACCCGGTGGTCGAGATCATGTTCGGCGACTTCCTGCTCTTGGCCGCCGATCAGTTCATCAATCACGCTGCCAAGTTCGCCGGGATGTACAACGGCCAGGTCACCGTTCCACTCGTGATCCGGACGCCCAGCGGAGGCTACCGCGGATACGGCCCCACCCATAGCCAGTGCCTCGAGAAACACCTGTTGGGCGTTCCCGGCACGCGCGTCCTGGCCCTCCACAAACGGTACTGCCCTGGCATTCTCTACCACACCCTGCTCGCGGCACTCGATCGCCCCACGCTGGTCATCGAGAACAAGACGCTCTATGGACGGCGGACCGAACCCGCGCCGCCCGCCAGCTACACGATCGCGGCTACCGATTCGCCGTTCCCCACCGTTCGCCTCCGGCCGACTGGCCCGCGCCAAATCACGCTGGTCGCCTACGGCGGCATGGTTGAACTCGCCGAGGCGGCCATGATCGCCCTTCGCCAGCGAGAAGAACTGTCCGGTGAGCTGTTGATCCCCACCCAGCTCTATCCGCTCGATATCGAGCCGATCGTCGAGTCGGTGGGCGAAACCGGGAACGTCCTGGTCATCGAGGAGGGCCAGGGCTTCGCCGGCTTCGGGGGCGAACTGATTGCCCAGCTGGCAAGCGATCCGCGCCTGACCGGTCTGAAAGCCGCCCGCGTTTACGCGGCCGACTGCACCATCCCGAGCTCGAAACCGGCCGAACTCCAGGTCCTGCCAGGGGTTGACCGCGCGGTCGGCCAGGCCGTTCGGCTGATCACATCCTGACAAGCTGGAAATCCCGCCCCGGAAGAGAGCCCGCGTCGCGACCCGATGCCCAAAAGCTCACGTCTCGGGTTCAGCGGTCGCCGTCAGGCCACAACTGGCAAACTGTTCCACGTAGAGTTCCGCGCGCTCGCGATGCGTGACCAGCAAGAGGGCCAGGCCCGTCTGGTGCGCTTCCAACGTTCGAGCGACGGCTTCCTCAGTGTTCAAGGGCGTGAGTTTGCAGATCGCCTTGACGACATCCTCGATGTCGTTGACGTCATCGTTGTGCAGAACGACGCGCCAAGGCGGAAGCGGTTTTCGCTTGGCCTTCTTCACGGACTGGCGAGGTTGGGTCTTGCCCGGCCGAGCGCTCACCGGGATGTCTCCGAAAGACTCTTGATTGTTCTGATCGGTCATCGGCGATGCTCCTCGTTCCCGCCCCCGATGCTCCTCGAATCTGGCCCCATTGTATCGATGCTTGCCTAACTTGCCAACACACTTCCGGGCGAAAACGTGAACATGACCCAAGCACCCAGAACGATGATCACCTCCTCGTCCTTATAGGACGCAGATTGGTTTGCGGACCCTTACCCTGGAGGGTGAACACCCTACGGTTCAAATAAGTGGGAAGCCGATCAGCGGGCTGTTAAGGGGATGACCTGCCGGACCGATATCACCTCGGGGTCGCCGAGCCATCGCCGAGGTCTCGACGACACAGGAATCGCCTATTCATGTTTACGCCCTCGATCCGCTTCCGGATCGCTCATCCTCGGCTGGCGATGGCGGCCATTGCCATCGTTTGGATCTGCTGCTCCGCGATTCCCGTTGGGGGTTATGTCGAGTTCCAAGGTGCGGGCGAAGACGCGGAGGTTGCCGCCGAACCAGGCCGATCCGTCGTTCTTCGTGCAGATCCGTGCATCCCGGTTCGTCTCGGCGGGGCTCCTGCCGAATCCACGGAAACGGCACTTCTGCCGGACGCGTTGGTGCGGGCAGTCGGTGATCCCGCGAACCGACTCGTCACCTTCGACCAAGGTTCGTTCGGCGATGCCCCGCGCACCGTTCATCTCACCAGGCCGCTGGTCCGCGGAACGAACACCTCGGGCCCCATCACCATCGACGGCAGCCGACTGCCCGGCGGTCTTGTACTCGACGCCTCCGCGTGTCGGGAGGCAGCCGTCATCGTCGAGGGGGACGGGCGACTGACCGTTCGGGCGGTGACGTTGCGCAACGCGGCGCAGCGCACCATTGTGGTCAAGGACCAAGGACAGATCATCCTCCAACACGTCACCATCGAGACGAGCGGCGGGCCGGGCGTGGTACTCTTCGGGCAGGCCTCGGCCACCCTCCGAGACTGCACCCTCTCGGCCAGCCGCACGCATGGCCTGGAACTGCACGGTCGAAGCTCGGCCTCGCTGGTCAATACATCGATCCTCAACGGCGGCCAGTCCGGCCTGGCCGTCTTCGACGACGCTGAGGCCGAGGGCTCCGCGTGCCGGCTCGACGGGAACGGCGAGTGGGGGGTTGTCGCGGCCAACCGCAGCCAGGTCAGCCTCACCGGGACAACCATCCGCGGCGGCCGCTTCGCCAACGTCGATCTGAGCGATATGGCCACCCTGACCCTGACGGAGTGCGTCGCCGAGCACGCCTCGCGCTTCGGCGTCTTTGCCACCGGCGACGCGGTGCTGACCCTGGTTCGCTCGCGGCTGGCCAGAAGCGGTGGCCGGGGAGTCGAACTCCAGGATCGTGCCCGGTTGGCGGCAACCGACGCCCAGATTGAGGGTAACACCGACTATGGCCTGGTACTCTTCGGCATGGCTCGAGCCGAGGCCGAGCGCACGCTGTTCACCGGCAACGGCGTTCACGGCGTGAGCCTGTGCAACAGGTCCAGCGCCGAGTTTGACGTCTGCACCTTCTCTGCCAACCGGTACAGTGGCGTGGCCTGCCCGGATGCCGGCGACGGCGGTGCCTGCCTGGTGAGCCGGTCCCTCTTTCAGCGAAACGGCATGCGACCGATCTATCGCGGTCCGCTGCACATCGACCCGCTGGTGCCCACGCCCGTCCGCATCGACGGCCCGCGTGTGGTGTGCATGGCCGATCCCGGTGCTCGGATCGAGCTCTTTCTGGATCGCGCCGGCGAGGCCGCTCGCTTCCTTCGAACGCTCCATGCCGATGACGGAGGGCGGTTCGAGGTCGATGTCCGCGACGTGCCCGGTGGTTGGGTGATGACTGCCACCGCGACGGTGATGACCGCGGGACGCGGGCCAGGCAATGCCGGCGGCAAGCCGGGCTCAACCAGCGAGTTCAATGTGATTGCAGGTTCGCCCTCGGGACCGATTCTCGCCGCTCTTACCGCCCGTACGGGTCCGCTTTCCGATGACGGCGGGGATGTGAGTCTCGATGCTCGTCTCCGCCGGTGGCAGCGAGGCACGCGGCTGGTGCTGCAGTTCGATGAGCCGCCCGGCCGAACCGCCGAAGCTTACCTGCGGTTCCTCTGCCCACGCATCGGAGAGTGGACGTTGAATCAGGTCGCGGCGGAGACACGTACGGGTTCCGCCGATACGCTCGGCCCGGACCGGCTGGTTGTGCCGGTGCGGTATATGCCCTCGGAAGCGGTCGAGCTGCAGGGTCGCGGCGGGGTGACGTTCATGAAGTGGAGCCCGGAAGGGTGCTTCATGCAGCCGATGAGGATCACGCTTGCCTCGGCCCCGGATCCGCGAGACTGCTGCCCACGGGTACTCGCTCATGAGATCGGCCATGCTCTGGGGCTGGGGCACGTCCGCGTGGGCTTGCTCTCACGGATGCAGGGCTCGGCCCGACCGGTTGGCGAGGGGATGGTCAACGACTTCTCGCCGACGTTCACCTACTACGATGTCCAGGCCCTGCACCTCCTGCACGATCCCAGGGATACCCCCGGAGCCACACTTCGCAGACTGGCCGAACGCGGCCTTCTTCCTCCTGGCCCGGACATCAGCGTGGCTCGGGCCGGACCGCCGGTCGCCGATCCGACTTTCAGTCCGCCGGTACCCAAGCTCGACTCTGCTAAGACGCCGACGTTGCCTCCCGCGGCAAGCGTGAAGTGAGAGGTGGCCGGCGGCCGAGAACAGGCCTCCGCCTGCCGAACAACCGTACTGCTTCGTTGTTGATGGCGCCCAGCCGGCCTCGTATCCATCATTCTGCGGCTCACCGTGCTATCGGCTCGATCTTGGTCATTTCGACGAACAACTCAAAGAAGTCCGGTTCCTGTTCGAGTTCCACGTGTTCGATCGTGGGGACGAGTCGCTCGATTCGCTCGCGGCAGGCTCGGTTGAGCAGGGCGGCCTTGGTCCCTTCGATGCTGGCATTACCGATGCGCACGATCCGCTCGTTCGGAACCGGCAGAATGAGGCCGATGCGCCGGGCGTTCTCCAGGTTCATCTTGTTGGCAAACGCTCCGGCCAGGAAGAACGTGTCCAACTGATGAACGGTGATCCCTGCCCGGCGCAGCACGACCGCCTGCCCCACGCCGTTGGCAGCCTTCGCCTGGGCCAGCTCACTGCCGTCCTGCCGGGTGAAGAACAGATTCGAGGACTCGCAGACGGCAATCCGCGGCTGCCGGTCGCGGAATCGTCCGAGTGCGTCCATCTCCCCGCTGGTCCGCAGTTCGGCCAGGATGTCCACCAGTCCCGATCCGCAGAGTCCCCGTGGCGGCAGGTCGCCGATCTTGGCGATTCGCCAGGTGCCGTCGCGTCGCTGCAGTTCGGTGATCGCTCCGTCGGCCGCGGGCATGCCGCAGCCCAGCCGCCCACCTTCAAATGCCGGACCGGCCGGGCACGAAGCGCACAGCAATCGGCCATCCTTGCCCGCCACGACCTCGGTGTTCGTTCCGATGTCCACCACCATGAAGGAACCGGCCATCTGCTCCTCGGAGAGCGTGCCCAGGACGGCCGCCATGTCGGCCCCGACATGATTGGAGATGATCGGCAGGCCGTAAACCCGCGCCGCCGGGTGCGTGGCCAAGCCCAGGTTGGCCGCGTCGGTCCAGAGGGCGGTGCTCGGTCGCCTGCCGGCCTGGTACTCGATCTGGGTGTGGGATACGTACGGCTTCTGTCCGATGGTTTGGACGTCCAGCCCGAAGAACAGGTCGCGCATCGTCGGGTTGCCGGCCACGGCCACGGCCCAGATCGACTCCGGCGACACCGAGGAAGACCGGAAGGCAGCGTTGAGGTGGGCGATGAGGGTGCGGTGGAGCTGCCCCGGCCGCCGCGCGTCGTACGAGATCCGGTGCATGACATCGCTGCCGCCGTACTTTTGCGGGTTCTCGAACGCATGCTGGGCGACTTGCCGCCCAGTGGCGAGGTCAACGATGTCCACGACGACGGTGGTCGTGCCCAGATCGATCGCCGCACCGTGGATCGGGCCTTCGCAGCTTCCGATCAGTTCATCGCCGAACCAGAGCGTGCCGCTGGCCGCCTGCCGGACCCAGGGGTCCATCTCGCAGGTCACCGCCCGGCCCTCGGTGACGATCCGCAGATGCCGTTTGAACGTCTCGACCTCGATCACCGCGTCGGGCTGAAGCACGCGCGCCTGGCACGCCAGACGGAACACGGGTGCGTTGGGATCCTCGGGCCGAGCCAGGAAAGCCTCCGAGGCAGTGGGGGGGCTCAGGGCCTCATTTCCGCGTCGGACTTCGACCAGGCACTCGCGGCACTGGCCCGCGCGAGGACAGGAGCTGGCGATCTCCTGCCGGGCATGGATGGAGCGGTCCGCGGCCTCGAAGAGCGTTTGTCCGACTTCGATCTCGATCCGTTCGCCGTCCAGGTTGATTGTTGGCATTGGGCTCCCATTGTACCGTCTGGGATTTCCATGTCGCGGGGGATGGTCTTGGAGAAGCCGACGAGCGGCGGTATCGCTGATGGTGTCGACGGTCAGGGTGACGTTCGGCCCGAGGATCGGCAGGGCGGGCCCAGAACTCGGAAGCTCTGGCATACGCCGCAGGGTTCACAGGGTCAGCCACGCCGGCAGGAGGCTTTCCATGCTCATGCGGGTTACTCGGTGGGCAGGCAAGGCATGGAGGATTCCTTGTCGGTCCACTGGGCACAGTGGTTCTTGAAGTCGTTGTTCCAGCGGGCCCGCATTCGCTTCTTCTTCTCGATCGCCTTCTTCTGGGAGATCCACTCCGCGTGTCCGTCGCAGAAGGCGAAGTTGGCTCCCTTGTTGTGGCGGGCGCCGGGGTACTCGTTCGGGTTCGACGGATCGATGGCGGTATCCCAGGTCCCGTAGACTTGGCTGAAGAGGTTCTCCTTGGTGACGTCGTTATCGGCGATGGCCAGCATCTCCGCCGGGGCTTTCACCTTCTCTACGGAGGGCTCGCCGTGCACCTTGTCATTGATGTGTCCACCCAGGCCACGATGGGGGGCCTGGACGTTGGCGACCGCGCCCCAGTCATTGTAGCCGTAGGAGAAGGTGCCTTTCTCGTCCGACCTGGTCACATACGTCATGTATGGAAGGAGGCAGTCCTTGCCGTTCCAGAGCGTCTCCTTGGGGGCGGACGGGCAGGAGAACGCTTGATTCTGTTTCTGGGTGTACTTCAGCAGGCGGACAGGCCAAAGGATCTGCCACTGGCGGTAGCCGCTGGCGCCGGGCGCGAGGCCCGGGGTGAGATGGTGACCGGGGTATGCCTTGTGGTCGATGGTGTAGATGGTCAGGGCCACGGCCATCTGGTGCACATTGGACTTGCAGACGGTGCCCTGGGCTTGTTCGCGGGCTCGGGTGAGCGATGGGATCAGAATCGAGATCAGCAGGGCAATGATCGCCACCACGACGAGGACCTCAATCAGAGTGAAACCTCTCCCTCGCCGCGTGCCGCACGCCTTGGGCAGGCTGGATACCACGTCAATTCCTCCTGGGTCATTCCTGTTCTGGACGGACTGCGTCGTCACTTGTTGCGCTTAAGTATATCGGAAGGTTATGGGTACTTCCAGTCTCTCGAGGCGCGTTCTTGGAGAATGGGGTGGTACGCCGCGGCCGGTTTCTGCCGATAACATCCAGCATGGCAGTTCATCCCGAGCCTTCGGAGGGTTTGCCCATTGTCCCGTCGGCCCGCCCTGCCGTTCCGGTCATGGACCCGGCTTCGCCGCTGAGCGAGTCCGATTTCCTGCTGCTTCGGCAGGTGGTGGCCGCTCGCCGGCCGGTGCGTCGGGCGGCCCGGGTGGCCCACGTCTCCGCGGTCACGATCCTTGCGGTCGGGGTGCTCAGTCTTCCGTGCCTGCTGTGGGTTCCGGGTTGGCTCAATATGGGTATCGTATTCGGGATTTGCGTCATCGGGCTCCTCGAGTACTCGGGCGCGGCTCGGATGCGTCACGGGGTGCCCGAAGCGGCCGGCATGCTGGCCATGAACCAGCTGGCCCTGCTGGGCTTGATCGTGATTTACTGCCTTCTGCAGATGCTCTCGTTTTCCAGTGAGGAAGTCACGTCCTCGCTGTCCGGCATGGGGGCAGACATCGAGAAGATGGCCCAGTCGCTGGCCCCGCTGGTCACTTACGGGATGTACTCTCTGATCATCGTTTTGAGTGCCTTCTTTCAAGGCGGTCTGGCCGTGTACTACTTCAGCCGGCGGCGGCACCTGGAGGCGGCCCGGCAATCGACACCCGCATGGGTAGGTCGCGTGCTGACCGAAGTCGGGTACTGAGGGGGGGGCGTCAGTTCTTGTTGGTCGTTGCCCGTGCGAGGCAGTCGCGGATCAGTTGGGCGCGAAGGATGGATCGGTGTTCGCCGTCCAGCTTGGTTCCCTGGCGCTTCTGCAGATGGGCCGACTGGATGGCGAGGAACAGTTCGTTGATCGCGTCCAGATTGACGTTCTGGATGCGTTTGAGTACCACGCCCATGCGGAGATGGGACAACAGGTAGAGGGCCTCCTCGGTGCTCATGGTCCTGGCGTTCTGGAGCAAGCCGAACGCCCGCCAGATCTTGTCGTCCAGGATGGCCAGCTGGTCCTTCTGAAGGACGCGTCGCGCTTCTTGCTCATACTTGACCACCGAGGGGATGACGTTGGCCTTGAACGCGGAGAGGATGTCCTCCTCGTTTTCGCCGAGGGTGACCTGGTTGGAGACCTGGAAGAAGTCACCGAGGGCGTCGGTGCCCTCGCCGAACAGGCCGCGAACCGCGAGCCGCATGTCTTTGGCCGCCCGGAACACCTTCTCCATCTCTCCGGTCAGCTTGAGGGCTGGAAGGTGGAGCATCACTGAGACCCGCAGGCCGGTGCCGACGTTGGTGGGGCAGGCGGTGAGATAGCCGTACCGCTGGTGATAGGCGAAATCGACAAGCGATTCGAGGGCGCTGTCCACGCGTGTGGTTTCCTCCCAGGCCTCGTCGAGGTTCAGGCCTCGGCGCATGACCTGGATGCGGAGGTGGTCTTCCTCGTTGATCATCAGGGCGAACGTCTCGCTCGAGGCGATGGCCACACCGCGGCTGCCCTCCGCATCGGCGTGCTGCCGGCTGATCAAGTGCCGTTCGACCAGAAGCTGCCGGTCGAGCGGATCGCTCTTGTCCACATCGACGTAGAAGGTGCTCTGGCCGAAGTTGCACGCGGTGACGGCTTCGAAGAGGGTACGTTCGATTTCGGTGCGCTGCTCGCGAGAGGCCCGGCTCAGAAACGGCTGGTCGGCCACGTTCCGAGCGAGACGGATGCGCGATGAGATGACCACGTCGCTCAGAGGGCCGCCGGTGGCCAGCCATTCGCCGGTGGATCGTGCCAGTTCGTCGAGGGTCATTGGGCGTCCAGCTCCGCGAGCTGATCGCGCAGTTGAGCGGCCAGCTCGTACTTCTCGTTTTCGATCGCTTCGCGCAGCTCCCGATGGAGTCGGAGCCGCTTCTGCTGTCGAGGGTCGACGACTCTGGACTGCCCGGGTGCCTTGCCGGTGTGCTGGGTATGCCCGTCCTGGGCGCGTTCGATCATGCCGTTCAGCACCTCGCCGAACACGTCGTAGTCGCGCGGGCAGCCGAGCAGGCCCTGGCTGCGAAACTCGACGAACGACATCCCGCAGTCCGGGCACTTGAGTTGGGCCAGTTGCTGAACGCCGGTCTGCGACATCAGGAACGAGTTGAGGACGTCGTTGATCGAGATGTGCTGTTTGACGGTGACGCCTTCGTGGGCGGCGCACTGCTCGCAGAGGTGCTTCTCTCGTTTCTCACCCTTGACCAGGTCGGTCAGGTGGACGGTGGCCGTCTGCTTCTTGCATCGTTGGCAAACCATGGTTTCGTTGCAGGATCGCCGGGATCAAGCGATCAGTCCTTGCTCTCGATCACCCTATTGGATGTTAGACTGCCGACGTTATATCGTCAAGATTGGGACGTTTCTGCAGTATAGCCGGCCACGCATCCGGGTGCTTCCCTGACATACACGGCTGCCAGCGCGCCCGGGTGACCCATCGCCTCGGCCAGGCGTTGGAAGATGCGTTTGGCGACCAGCTCGGCGGTGGGATTCAAGCCGGCCATGAAGGGCGAGCCGTTCAGGACCGCGTTTTGCAGCGGAACGAGTACTTGGCGAAGGGCTTTCTCGGCGGCGGTGAAGTCGACCAGAATGCCGCTGGCGTCGAGTTGCGGTCCGCGGAAGACGGCCTCGGCCTCCCAATCGTGTCCGTGGAGGGGCTCGAGGGCGCCGGTTGCGAGCGGAACCTGATGGGCTGCGCAGAAATGAGCTTTGATCCTGACTTCGTACATCGCCATTAGGTTACCCGTCTGATCGGTGGGTGGGCAAGACCTGCCCGGTTGACCGTACCCGGCAGGGGGGGCTACCATGCCGTTCATGGCACAGTACTTCCCCGATTTTGCGGAGTTTGAGCGGCTGGCCCAGCGCGGCAATGCTGTTCCGGTCTACTGCCAGTTGCTGGGCGACAATCTAACCCCGGTAACGGCCTTTGCGGCCATCGCTCCGGACAGTCCGTACGCGTTTCTACTTGAGAGTGTGGTTGGTGGCGTCGAGGTGGCCCGGTACTCGTTTCTGGCCGCCCATCCCCAAGTCACTTTTGAAGCCACACGCGACCAAGTGACCATCGAAGGTCCTCAAGGCCGCCAGCAGCAGAGCACCGGCGATCCGCTCCGACGGCTGGCTGACCTGGTGGCCTCCTATCGGGCGGTGCATTTGCCCAACTTGCCGCGTTTCGCCGGTGGGGCGGTGGGGTACGCCAGCTACGACACGGTTCGCTACTACGAGCCGTTGCCGACGCCCCCGACGGATGATCGCCATCTGCCCGATTTGCTCTTCAACCTCTACGACACGATGGTGGTGTTCGACCATGCGAGCAAGACGATTCTGGTCATCAGCCACGCCCACGTGGAAAGCGAGGGAGTTCGGGGTGGGTATGACCGGGCGTGTGAGCGGATCGAGGCCATGGTGCGGAGACTGGCCGCTCCGCAGTTGACCCGTGTCGGGCGGGTTACACCTTCGGGCGATCCCTCGCTTGCATTTACCAGCAACTTCCAGCGTCCAGCGTTTGAGAAGGCGGTCGAGGGGTGCAAGGAGTACATCCGGGCCGGTGACATCTTCCAGGTTGTGCTTTCGCAGCGGCTGCTGGTCAAGACGGTGGCTGAGCCCTTCGATATCTACCGTGCCTTGAGGGTCGTGAACCCGTCGCCGTTCATGTTCTACCTGAAGACGCCGCGGGTGATTCTCGTCGGGGCGTCTCCCGAGATCATGTGCCGCGTCGAGGACGGGATGGTGACCAATCGTCCGCTGGCCGGTACCCGGCGTCGCGGCCGCAACGAGCAGGAAGACCAGGCTCTCGAGGAGGAGTTGCTGGCCGATCCGAAGGAACGGGCCGAGCACATTATGCTGGTTGACCTGGGCCGCAACGACGTGGGCCGGGTCGCCGAGTTGGGCAGCGTCGAGCTCAAGAAGATCATGACCGTCGAACGCTACAGCCATGTGATGCACATCAGCAGCACGGTGCGTGGGAAGCTTGCGGCAGACAAGAGCGCATTCGATGCCCTGCGAGCCACGCTGCCCGTCGGGACCGTCAGCGGCGCCCCCAAGGTCCGGGCCATGCAGATCATCGACGAGTTCGAACCCACTCGGCGGGGTCCCTACGCCGGGGCCGTTGGCTACGTTGATTTTGCCGGCAACATGGATACCTGTATTGCGCTGCGAACCATCGTCATCACGCCGGGCGATACCTTCGGCAAGCACCACGCGTATGTTCAGGTCGGTGCCGGAATCGTGGCCGACTCAGAGCCCGACAAGGAGTTCGAAGAGACGGTCAACAAGGCCAAGGGCATGCTTCGGGCGATCGAGATCGCCGAGAGGGGTTTTGAGTAGGTTGCAGTGACGGTGAGGCGAGCTCCCCCGTTTGCCGGTTGCCGCGATGTCCGGCCGAGGTCCAAGAGGTGTCCCGCAAGAAGCGACTGCGACGTCGGAATCCGCCTGGAACGCCGCCGGGCACGCTGGTGGCCGACCCCTCCGCGTCCAGGCCGGTGATCCGCGTCATCGCCTACGGCGACGAGGGTTACACGGAGCAGACCGTTGAGGACGTTGCCGTTTTGGGCGGGTACTTGGATCGCTGGCCGGTCACCTGGGTGAACGTCGACGGCCTCGGCGATGTCCAGATGATCGGGCGTCTGGCCGACATCCTCGCCCTGCATCGCCTGGCGGTCGAGGACACGGTCAACACTCATCAGCGAGCCAAGGTTGAGCAGTATCGCGATCATCTGTTCCTGGTGGCCCACATGGCCACCTACAATGACGGCCTGGAGACTGAGCAACTGAGTTTGTTCTTGGGCCGGAACTTCGTGGTCACGTTCCAGGAGGGCCGCCCCGGCGATCCGTTTGACCCGGTGCGCGAGCGAATCCGGAACGACGTCGGTCACGTGCGGAAGGCGGGTGCCGATCACCTGGCGTACTGCGTCATTGACGCGGTGATCGACGGCTACTTTCCGGTGCTGGAGACGACCGGCGAGCGGCTGGAGGAAATCGAGGATGAGATCCTCACTTCCCCCACCGGCAAGACCGCGTCCCGCGTTCACCGGATCAAGCGCGACCTGATGACGCTGCGGCGGACGATCTGGCCTTTGCGTGAAGCCATGAACTCGCTGCTTCGCGATCCCTGCCCCTATATCGTCGACGAGACCCGGCTGTACCTTCGCGACTGCTATGACCATACCGTCCGGATCATCGATTTCGTCGAGACCTGCCGGGAACTCGGCTCGGACCTGATGGATCTGTACCTATCGAGCGTGAGCCAGCGGATGACCGAGGTGATGAAGGTGTTGACGATCATTGCCACGCTTTTCATTCCCCTGACATTCATATCGAGCATTTACGGTATGAACTTCCACACCGAGAGGTCGCCGTGGAACATGCCGGAGCTGAGCTGGTACCTCGGCTATCCCTTCGCCCTGACCCTCATGGCGGCCATGGCGATCGGCATGCTCGCGTACTTCCGCCGCAAGGGCTGGTTGGGTTCGCCCGCCGACCCATCGACGGGCCGCGACTCGATCGATCGGAGGGACGATTCCACCGGCCGGTAGACAGGGGGCGACCGGTTTTGGGGCCGAGGCAGAGGCATGGGGCCGGGATGGGGCTGCGGTTGGGCTCTAGGCCGGGCCGGGTGGGCCGGCGATCATCTCATAGGCCTGTATGGCGGTCTGGTCTCCGCTCTGGATCAGGGCGATGTCGCGGCGCAGGGTGGCCACGCCGGTCTCGATGAACCGTCGGGCGACCACCTTCTTGCGGTCGTTGGCTGCCGCCTGGCGGAGAAGCAGGTGTCCGACCAGCACGGTGATGGCGCAATCGACCAGCCTGCGGCCGTACAGGTCCATATACTCGTTGCCCTGGGTTTTGATGAACTTGATGGCCTCCAGGACCAGTTGTTTGGCCTCGAGGAGCCCGGCCTTGAGGGCGAGCAGCGGTTCGCCGGTACAGTCCGCCGCCTCGAGCTCTTCGATGCGCTTCTCGAACGAGCCGGAGCAGACCCCGCGGACTGCGGCCACGATCTGGAGCTGGCTGGTGCCTTCGTAGATGGTGGTGATGCGGGCGTCGCGCAGATACCGCTCTGCCGGGTAGTCGGCCATGTAGCCGGAGCCGCCGAGCACCTGGATGGCCTCGTTGGCCACCCGGATGCACATTTCTGAGGCGTAGTACTTGCTCATCGGCGTGAGCATGCCGTTGAGACGTTTGAAAGTTCGCAGGTCGTTGCGGAGCTGCTTGACCTCGTTCGGGTCGCTGGGTGTGTGCCGTTCGAGAACGCGGAGGATGTTGTTTTCGAAGTCGCACACCCGGCTGGTCTCGTAGACCAGGGCCCGGGCGGCCTCGATCGCGATTCTCATCTCCGTGATCATGTCGGCCACGGCTGGCAGCTTCTCGATCGGGACGCCGAACTGTTTGCGGGTACTGGCGTATTTCCGGGCCACGTGGTAGGCGGCCTCAGCGATACCCATGGACTGGGCGGCGATGCCCACGCGAGCCCCGTTCATCAGGGCCATGACATAGGTGATCAGTCCCCGCTGTCGCTCGCCGATCAGCTTGGCCGGTGCGTCGTCGAAGACCAACTCGCAGGTGGGCGAGCCGTGGATGCCGAGTTTCTTCTCCAGGTGGCGGACCTTGATCCGCTCGCTCCGCTCGGAGAGGAAGAGGCTGAGTCCTCGGCCGTCACGGGTATCCGGCTCGCTGCGGGCCAGGGTGAGGAGGATTTCCCCGCAGCCGTTGGTGATGAACCGTTTCACCCCGGTCAGTCGCCACTGCCCGTCGTCGTCCTGCCAAGCCCGGAGGCTGACCGATTGGAGGTCGCTGCCAGCATCGGGTTCGGTCAGCACCATGGCCCCGGTCACTTCGCCGTTGGCGAACCGCGGGAGGTACTCGGCCCGGATCTGCTCGTCGGCGAAGGCGTTGATGGTTTCCGCGATGCCCTGCAGGCCGAAGAGGTTCATCAGGGACGCGTCCGCCCGGCTGATGATCTCGATGGCCATGGTGTAGATCAGGTTCGGGCAGTTGATCCCTTGATATTCGCGAGGGAGGGTGAGCCCCATCAGATCCGCCTGGGCGAGCAGCTGGAGGTTCCTGCGAACGCCCTCGTTGAGCGTGACGGTGCCGTCCTCGTTGAGCGAATTGCCCTCGCGGTCAATCTGCTCGGCCCGGGGGGCGATGTGGTTGCCGGCCAGGTCGCCGACGACCTTCAGAATCCGCCGGTAGTTGTCCAGTGCGTCCGCGACGTTCCGCGGCGCATATTCGCGCCCCGGCCCGTCCACGCGGGTGAAGTTGTCTTCCTGCAGCGCGGCCAGCTCGGCCATGATCAGGTGCTCGAACAGGAACTTGATGTCATCGTTGTCTTCAAAGAAGTTGGGCATAGTATTGTCAGCTCATAGGGTTCGGCGGTCGGCAATCAGCGGTTGGCGGTCGGCGGTTAGCGAGCCGCCGGGCTGGTGCCGGTCGTCAGACTCGTCACTTCGTTTCATTTCCCCTCGATCGGATTGCCTCGATCAGCATGGGAATCACCTTGGCGGCATCTCCGACGATGCCGTAGTGGGCGACCCCGAAGATCGGGGCGTTCTTGTCCCAGTTGATGGCGATGATCTTGGCCGATTCCTCCATGCCTGCGCGGTGCTGGACGGCACCGCTGATGCCGCAGGCGATGTAGAGTGCCGGCCGCACGGTCGTGCCGGTCTGTCCGATCTGGTGTTCCTTGCCGACGAATCCGCCGTCCACCGCTGCGCGTGACGCGCCGACGGCTCCGCCGAGCACGCCTGCCAGATCATGGATCAGCTTGAAGTTGTCCTTGCTGCCCATTCCGCCGCCGCCGGCAATGATGATTCGGGCGCTTTTCAGATTGACCTTGCGCTTTTCCCGGTGTCGCTCGATGACCTTGACGGCGAGGTCGAAATCCTCGAACGCGATTTTCTCGTCCACGATCTCGCCGCCGCGCCGGGGATCGCCTTCCTGCATTCGCATCACGCCCTCGCGAACCGTGGCCATCTGCGGCCAGCGATCGTAGTTGATGATCGTGGCGATGATGTTGCCGCCGAACGCCGGGCGGATCTGCAGGAGCAGGTCCTTGTGGACGGTGCTGGTCTTCTTGTCCTCGTAATCACCGAGGTCCAGATCGGTGCAGTCGGCGGTCAGGCCGGCCCGCATCTGCGAGGCGATACGCGGGGCCAGGTCGCGACCCAGCGGTGTGGCCCCGTAGAGCACGATTTGCGGCTTGTGCTTTTCGATGAGCTGGCACATCACCCGGGCGTAGGGATTGGTGCGGTAGTGCTCCAGGCGGGTGTCGTGCACGTGGTACACGCGGTCTGCCCCGTGGGCGATCAGCCGGTAGGCCAGTTCGCGAACGTTCCAGCCGGCCAGCACCGCGCCCATTTTCACGCCGAGCCGGTCCGCCAGTTCCCGCGCCTTGCCGCACAACTCCAGCGAGACGTCGTTGAGACTCTCGTCTTCCTGCTCGGCAAACACCCAGACTTCGCCGTTACGATTCGGTTCGATCATGGAAAACCTGTTCGCTATCAGCTATCAGCGTTCAGCTTCGACTCTCTTGGATCCGGGAGTGGGACTCGGTTCGGTCGGTCCCACTGACGCGGCGATTTCACCCTCGCCTGTTCTCCGGCGGACGGCTGGAAGCTGACCACCGCGAGTTCCGCCTCATCCCAACGTCCGGTCCACGATCAGCTCGTGGATCAACTGCCTCACGCCCTCCTTTGTCGGGGCGATTTCCGTGTATCCTTCCTTGGTGAGCACGATTGACTGGATGCGATGTACCTTGGTGGGAGAGCCCGCCATGCCGCACCATTTCAGATCGGCGTTGACCTTGTCCAGATCCCACTGCTCGATCAGCAGGTCTTCCTTAGCCAGGGCTGCGGTCCGGCGGGCGCACTCGGTCTGCTTCTGGGTCTCGGTCGAATGGGGCATGTCCTCCGCCACTTCCCTGGCAATCTCGATCGGTGCCCGGGCACGCTTGTAGCGCATGAGCCGTCGAACCGCCGCCGGTCGGGGTTCGTTGGCCGTGTCCAGAACCGTGACCAGAACGGGCAACCGTGTCTCGAGGATCTCCCAGCCGTTGCCGACATTCCGTCGGAGTCGAGCGGTCCGGCAGTTGAGCATGGCCAGACCCTCGTAATAGGTTACCTGGGGAATGCCGAGTTTCTCGGCCATCTGGGGTCCGACCTGGGCGGTATCGCCGTCGATGGCCTGACGGCCGCAGAGAACGAAGTCGTACTTGCCGACGGTTCGCACTGCTTGGCTGAGAATGTAGCTTGTCGCCAGTGTGTCGCTGGCGGCCGCCCGGCGATCGGTGATGAGGATGGCTCGGTCTGCGCCCCGGAAGAGGCATTCGCGAAGCACTTCGCAGGCGCTGCCTGGCCCCATGGTGATGGTCGTCACCGTGCCACCGTGGGCGCTCCGGATTGCCAGAGCGGCTTCCAGGGCGTTGAGATCCTCCGGGTTGAAGATTGCCGGAAGGGCTTGCCGGTTGACGGTCCCGTCTTCCTTCATGGCGTCCCCGGTGATATTGCCCGTGTCGGGGACCTGTTTGACACAAACGACACAGTCATAGCCCACGATGATCGCTCCTGCCTTCCTGTTGGCGGTGGATTCCAAACGCCGCAGGGGAGTTCCAAGCAGCGCAGGGCAAGGATGTTAGCCGGACACTGCCGAATCGTCAAGGACCGTCGGGAGGCTTGATTGGGCGGAGCCGGCCCGGTAGTGTTTAGGGCTCAGGGGGCACCGCGTGCGGTGCCTTGCAGACGTGTCGAAGACGGAGCGGGTCATGCAAGAGCTGGCCGGAACCCTGCTTCAGCCACGGTCCGCCGAACGGTGCGACGTGACCCCTGGGGCGTTTCTTCGGATTGCGGACGACGGACGGATCGCCGCGGCTGGCCCGGGACGGGTCAAGGCCGGCAAGGTTCTGGGAGGCCAGGGATGCTGGATCATTCCCGGTTTCATCGATGCTCACTTGCATCTGCCCCAGTGGGACCGACGGGGAATCGACGGCCTCTCTCCACTCGACTGGCAGGAACGGGTGGTTTTCCCGGCCGAGGCCCGGTTCCAGGACGCCGCCCTGGCTGAGAAGCTTACCGAGGATTTCGTCACTGGGCTGATCGCCCACGGCACGACCACCGCGGCGGCCTTTGGCAGCCCGTTTGCCGAGGGCACCGACCGGTCCTTCAAGGTCTTTGCCCGCCGGGGTTTCCGAGTGGTGTTCGGCCAGATGCTCCACGACGTCGACTGCCCGCCGGGGCTTTGCCAGGAGGCCGACAAGGTCCTGGATGAGTCTCGAGCCCTGGCCGCCAGATGGCACGGGGCCGAGAACGGGCGGCTCAGTTACGCCTTCAGCCCGCGCATGCCCAATTCCTGCAGTGACAAGCTGATGCGCGGGGCCGCCGCTCTGGCCAAGATGCTCAAGTGTTACGTGCAGACCCATGTGGCCGAGTCGGCGGCTGAGGTCCACGCCGTCCGGCAACGGTTCCCCGACAACGTGGACGATGTTGATGTTTTCGCCGAGACGGGTCTGCTGACCCCCCGAACGCTGCTGGGCCACGGGGTCTTCCTGGATCGCAACCAGCGGCGGCAGGTGGCCGAGGCCGGCACCGCCCTGGTCCATTGTCCGACGGCCAATCTGTTTCTGGAGAGCGGCCTGATGGACTATGTTGCCCACCGGGCGGCCGGGATCCGCATCGCCTTGGGCAGCAGCGTGGCGGGGGGGTACGAGCTGTTCATGCCCCAGGTCGCCGTCGCGTGCCTTAACACCGCCAAGACGGTGAAGGTTCATGCCATGCCCAGGCGGTCGCATACGGTGCCGTCGCCGGCCGAGGCCTGGTGGCTGCTGACCCGAGGTGCGGCCGAGGCCTTGGGCATGGCCGACCGCATCGGCTCACTGGAGCCGGGCTTCGACGCCGATCTTCTGGTGGTCCGGCCTGAGCCCTGGATCGCCGGACTTCCGACCGAGCAGCAAGCGTCGGCTCTGCTCTACACCTTGAAGCCTCAACACATTGAGCAGGTGTTTATCGCGGGTAAGCGGGTGAACCCGTAGTCGGGGGGTCCGCGTGAGGGCATAGCCCCGGCGCCAAACGAACCCAAATCAGCAGCAGCGATCAGCAATCGGCGGTCAGCGATCAGTAACGCCGGCAGGTGGAGTCGGGCTGGGGAGGGCTTTCGGGATGTCAAAGAGCCGGGAGGTACGTTGGTGGATCGGCCTCCGCAGTTACAACACATGTCCCGTCCCGGAGAGGGAAGAAGTCCCGAGCGCCTTGTTCTTGGTCGTCAAGACGGAGTATCCAGATTGCCCGCGGGCTTCGGCGAGCGTCGGCTCTCAATAAATGGACCTGTCCCGTTTTCTTGGCTTCTATTACGGTGGGTACAGATGGGGGCACAAGGCGGAGCGGTTCACGGAGCGCCAGATCGGCTTTGCCCACATGCCCCGCGATCGGTATGTCGGCCTTGCGGCCGGCGGGAACTCAGGTCGCTTGTTGACGCGGACGGCGACGATGCGGTCATCTGACATGACCGTCAACGCGCGGGTGGATCCTGGTGGAGGCGAGTTGAGGGTCCGAGTCGTCGACAAGGGAGGCCGACCTCGTGCGGGCTTTGACTGGCAGGACTGCACGCCGATCAAGGGCGACCGGGTCGATCATCCGATTGCGTGGAAGGGTGAGAACCGCATTCTGAGGGGTGAGGTCGTGCGGTTTGAGTTTCGATGGAAGCAGGCGACCATGTACAGCTTCGATCTCAAGTAGTTCGATGGCAAATTGCGGACCGTCAATAACGCAAGAACGGGTCCGGCTATCACGCCCTCAATAACGAAAAAAACGGACCCGTCCCGTTATCACCCCCCAGAGAGACGGGTGGTGGATGCACAGCGTGTGCCGGTGGGTGCGGGGGTGGGTCAGGCCTGGGTCTCGGCCATCATTGGCCCGGGCTTGTCCTGCGGCGCGGTTGGGGGGAGGCAGGTGGTCTGGAGATCGGCCATGAATCGGGCCAGGGATTGGTACCGTTCTTCTGCCAAGACCCGGGACGACGGGAACCGAAGGCAGTCGCGGATCCAGGTCGGCCAGTAGCGATACTCTTGTTGTCGCCGCCAGACTTCGACCAGATCCAGAAGCGACTTGCCTTCGGTCAGCTGGCGTCGGACCATGCCCCAGATTGCCTGAGGCCCGATTTCATCCAGACTCTCCGCCTCGGCCAGGATCTGGACTTCAGGGAGGCGAGCTTGGCGGTCGCTGCATTCCCGCACAATGCGAGCGGCCAGCTGCAGCCCGCGTGGCGGAAGAAGGCCCTCCAGATGCTCGATCATCCACTGTGATGCCATCTCGCGCTGCCGGGTGCTGGTTCGTTTGAGCAGCAGGTCGGAGGATCGGATCTGTCCGGCTCGGAGCTGCAGCAGCCAGCCGATGTCGTGATAGAGTGCTGCCAGGGCCAGGGCGGCTCGGTCGAGCACGTGCCTTCTCACTTCAGGGAAGCCGGCGATGACTTCGGTCAGTCTGGCCACGCGGGCGGAGTGCTCCCAGATTGTCAGATCCGGCAGCCCGCTGGCCGTTGCTGGACAGAGATCATTCTCGGCTCTGGCCCATAGATCCGTGAGCATGGTTAACTCTCGTGCTGCAGGATTATCGGCATAATCATCCCCGGACGAGGAGTCAACTGCCTTGGGCGACGGTTATTCCTGGAGGCGGATCTCCAAGCCATCGTTCTTGCGCTGCAGGACGAGGTGCCGGCCGTCGAGTTTGGTGTCGGGGTGCGGGAAATCGGTTCGGAAGTGCACGCCGCGGGATTCCTCCCGGCGGGTGGCGGCCGCGGTCATGAGGCGGGCGACGGTGAGCATGTTTTGCGTTTCCCAGCCCTCGTGGTCGTCAAAGACCTTGTCCATGACGTAATGGCCCCAGAAGCCGATGATCTCGCTGGTTTCGGCCAATCGTGGGCCGTATCGCTCGATGCCCACGTTTCGCCACATGAGGCTACGGAGCGAGTTGCGGACGTCGGCGAGGTCGAGCATGGTTCGGCCGGATGGCTGCAGCTTGCTCTGGAGTTGTTTGGGGAATCGCGGCTGGCCGCTCTGCTGGGCGGTCTGGCCGGCGATGGCACCGGCGACGGCCCCGAAAACAAGCCCTTCCAGCAGGGAGTTGCTGGCCAGGCGGTTGGCTCCGTGTACACCGCTGCTGGCGGCTTCTCCGCAGACGAACAAGCCGGGCATGCCCGACCGGGCCTCGTGATCGACTTGGGCGCCGCCGACCATGTAGTGGGCGGCCGGTCGGACGGGGATCGTTTGGGTGCTGATGTCGATATCGAATTCCTCGCACAATCGGCTGATGGTGGGGAACCGCTTGCGGAATTTTTCGCTGTTCAGGTGACGGGCGTCGAGGTACATGCAGGTGGCGTTCTGCTTGGCCATCTCGCTGAGGATAGCTCGGCTGACGACGTCGCGGGGGGCGAGTTCTGCCTGGGGGTCGTATTCGGGCATGAATCGTCGGCCCTGGCGATCGACGAGATAGGCTCCCTCGCCGCGGACCGCCTCGCTGATCAGTGCTCGGCTGGCCCCGGCGATGTACAGGGTGGTCGGGTGGAACTGGATCATTTCCATATCCCGCAAGGGCACGCCTGCCCGGTAGGCGATGGCGTGGCCGTCGCCGGTGGCCACCTCAGGGTTGGTCGATTCCCGGTAGAGCTGCCCGCACCCGCCGGTTGCCAGGATCGTCTGGCGAGCCCAGAAGATCTGGTGGCGGAAATGGCGGTGGTAGGTTGCCACGCCGCAGCACCGCCCGTCGAGGTCGATCAGGTCGATCGCGAAGCAGTCCTCGAAGACGCGGACGTTCTCTTTGCTGCGGACGACCCGGATGAGGGTCTCGGCCACTTCGCGTCCGGTAGCGTCGCCCATTGCGTGGATGATTCTGGGGGCTGAGTGGCCGCCTTCGAGACCGAGGAGGAGCTCTTCTCCGCGTCGGTCAAACAAGCCGCCCCAGTCGATGAGTTCGTGGATGCGTTCCGGCCCCTCGCGGACCATGCGATCGACGGCCGCCCGGTCGCACAGGCCGCAGCCGACGGTCAGGGTGTCCTCGATGTGGCTGTCAAAGGTGTCGTCGGGAGCGGTGACGGTGGCGATGCCGCCCTGGGCCCAAGCGGTGTTGGACTGCTCGATGCGGTCCTTGGTGACCAGGAGGACGGAGCCGTAGCGGCTGGCCTCGATGGCCGCCCGCAGGCCGGCCACGCCGCTGCCGATGATCAGTACGTCGGTGAAGAGGTTTCCGGTCCGCTGCACGTCGAAGTTGGTGAGGTACCGCCGTGTGTCGTAGAGTTCTGCCATTGCAGGAGATATGGTACGGTGGGGTGGCGGAGGTTTCAATCCGGGCGTTCACTGATGCCGACCCATCCGGGTGCCGATAATTCTAGAGACTGCGCGCCCGAAGGGTGCGAGATGGTGTCTGGATAGCCGTGGATCGTTGATGATGCTGACCGGTTGGCTGGTCACTGTTGCTTGGCTGTGGGTCCTGGGCCAGGGTGCGCCCGTCTTGCCGTTGGGGACGAGTGATGCGGTGCCGGCCGCTTCCCAGCCGGCGGAGGTGACGGGCGACGCCGGTCTGGACCGATCTCCCCTGGCTGCCCGGCGTGTGGTGAAGACGTTTGATTTCGACGAACAATCGGCGGGCAATTTCGGGAGCGTCCCAGTCGGCTGGCGGAGGCACGAAGGCGTCGGCTTTCCGCTTTTTCTGGAAGGACAATTCGACCTTCAGGAGGGGCACGGCAAGCCGCCGTGCTATCGTCTGGACCTCAACGGCGGCTCCCTGGCCTACCACTATCAGGGGCGTGACATCGCCGTTCGCCCGAACTGTGACTACCTGGTCATGGTTTGGGTCAAGACGAGCCGCTTAAGCAGTGCCCGGGCTTTTGTCTCGGCGGAGTTTCTGGATCGCAAGAATGTGCCCATCCAGGGGACCGACCAGCGCAGCGAGCTTGTCGGGGGAGAGAGTGAAGGCACCGATTGGCGAGCGCTGACGCTTCGGATGCGTTGCGATCTCCCGGAGGTGCGATACTTGGGGGTGAGTCTCTGGCTCGTGCAGAAGCGGGCGTGGGATTCCGGGCCGACGCCGCTGAGGGCGATTGAACGGGAGGATATCCGGGCCTCGGCATGGTTTGACGACCTGACGGTATATCGAATGCCGCGAGTGTCACTGACCACTTCCCACCCGGGCGGTGTCTTTGGAGGCCACGAGCCGGTGGAGGTGTTTCCTGAGGTCAGCGACCCGGATGGTCTGAATCTTGTTGCCCGGCTTAAGGTCGATTCGACGGATGGCCGTTGTCGCGATGAGCGGACCGTCCCGGTCAGAATGACCGAGCAGAAGCCGGTGGAGCGGTTTCTGTATCCCGACTTACCGGTTGGGCTCTACCGGGTTGAGCTGATCGTGAGCACGCAGGATGAGGTTTTGGTACGTCGGGCGTGCACTTTGGCCCGGGTGGGGGATCGGAACAGTGCCCCGGTGGCCGTGGGTCGGGGTTTTGGCGTTGTGTTGAGGAGTATTGAGCCTGCGGCGGTTCGTGCCCAGAGCGAGTTGCTCCAGGATCTTCGTCTGGAGCTGGTCAAGGTTCCGGTCTGGTATGCCCAGCGTGCCATGGCCGGTCAGTTGTCCATTGGGCTTGCCCTGGATGCTTATCTGGAGGCGATTCGGGCCACGCACGCTGATCCGGTGGGCGTGATGATGGATGATCGTTTCTATGAGGCGGCCTCGGCTCGCGGCCAGATGATGTCCATGCTGGACGTGTTCAGCGAGGCTCCCTTGGGCTGGAAGCACCTGATCGCCAGCATCTGGACGCGATATGCCGGTCTCATCCATGTCTGGCAGGTGGGCAACGACGGGGATGCGTGGGTCGCCCTGGACGATCGTCTTCACGGCCTGCTTCCGGGCCTGCGCAGGGAAATGACCGAGCTCATGGCCACCCCGATGCTGGCCGCGCCTTCCTCGCCGTTGTACATCCCGTCCGCGGTGCCGGCCGACTACCAGTCGTTGTCGTTGCCGTCTCTGGTTCCGGCCGAGGATGTCGAGCAGTACCTTGCCCCGTTGCTGGCCGCCTCGAAGGACCGCAGTCGATTGTGGGTTGCGGTGGCACCTTTGCCGGAGGGCCCGTACCCCCGGGAGCAGCGATTGGCGGAGTTCGGGCGGAGGCTGATTGAGGCGGCGTTTCAGAATCCCGGGGCGGTTTTCGTGGACGCGCCGTGGGACGTCCGGGTCCGCTCGTACGGTGTTCAGGTGGACCCCCGTGAAGAACTCCTTGTCTTCCGGACGGTCGCGGATGTTCTGGGTGATGCTCAGCCACTTTCCCGAACCACGCTGGACGGCCAGATTCAGTGTGTGGTTTTTGAGCGGCAGGGTCAGGCGATCCTGTGCGTATGGGACGGCACGGCGCCCCCCGAGGGCCGCGTGCACGAACTCACGCTGGGCGAAGGGGCTCGCGTCGTCGACCTTTGGGGTCGCGGGGGTGACGTGCCCGCGGTCGGGCGTCGCCAACTGTTGCGTGTGGGGCCGGCACCGGTGTTTGTGACGAACACGTTCGCCTGGCTCGTCGAGTTCCGGCGTCTGTTTACGGTTGCGCCTACCACGCTCGAACCCAACTTCGACAAGACCGAGATGGAGGTCAGCTTCCGCAACACGTATCGCGAGCCGATCAGCGGGCAGGTGCGACTGGTACTGCCGGCTGGCTGGGAGGTGCGTCCCGACCGGTTGTCCTTCTCGCTCGGAGCGGATGCGGTCTTTCGAGAGAGGGTGGTGATTCGTTTTCCGCTCAATGCTCCGGCAAGGGTCATGCCCCTGGTGGGCGAGTTCGTTGTCGACGCCAATGCTCGCTACTCCTTCACCACGCCCGCGTGGTTCGATTTTGGACTGGAGGGCATTGATCTCAGTGCGATCAGCTACCGCTCCGGCGATCGGGTCACGGTGCGGGTGTCCATGGCCAACCGGACCCCGAAGGAGCTCTTTTTCGAGGGTTACCTGGTTATCCCCGATCGCCCGCGATTGCAGCAGCTCTTTCACAATCTGCAACCGGGCCAGAGCTTGACACGGAACTTCGTGATCCGCGACGCCGCCGAGTTGGCGGGCAAGAGTCTCCGCGTCAGTCTGAAGGAGACGCAAGGTTCGCGGATCTGGAACCGGATTGTGACCGTTCCGTAGCGGCAATGCCCCGACTCTCGGCCAGCGCGAATCTCTGATCGGATACTCGGGCCGGGGTCGGATGGGGGGCTGTCGAAAGAGAGCTGACTGTCAGAAGGGCGGAGTGCAGTCTGGAGGCAGGGTGACTCCCTGGCCGGACAGGCAGTCTCGGAGGATCCTGAGGTCGGCGGCATCCACGTCCCGGTCCTCATCAAGATCTAGGCAATGGCACCGGGGTCTTTCTTCCTCGGTGAGGTACACGCCGGACCCGGTCAGGCAGTTCTGGTAGAGGGCGAAATCGTCCAGGTCGGCGTCGCCGTCCCCATCGGCATCCGGTGAGAGCCGAAGGCACTGAACTTGAGGCTCGACGTAGCCCACGACCTGGACGCCGTCTCGGAGGATCCAGTCGTCTTTGTCCAGGTCGACCTGGGTTACCGGCCCATCCGCGGGCAGGAGGTACCACTGCCGGGTCTGGTCGTTCCACACCGTATGGGTGACGCTCCCGGTGGTCGAGGTGATGGTCAAGTCGATCGGCATCCGAAACAGCGGGTAGTTCGGTGTGCTTTCCTGCTGGCACTGGTTCACGTAGCAGCGGACGTAGTACCGCCCGCCGAGCCCGACCTGTTTCCAGCCGTAGCGGTAGGAAGGCCCGCCGCCGCCGTAGACCCACTGGCTGAAGAACCAGGTGAGATCCTGCTCCGAGACCTGTTCCACGATGGTCTTGAAGTCTCCCGTGTTGCCGATACTAGGGGATGTCCAGAGGGCCTCGGCCGCCGTCGCCCGAGAGCAGAGTCCGTCCTTGCCGTCCTGGTTCAGCGGGCAAGACGGGTCGTCACCGACCTGACCCAGGACTGCAGCTGCCGCGCTCCATCCGAGGATGGCTGCCAAGCCCAGTCTGCGGGGTCGAAGAATCACGGATGTCATGGGCATCTCCGCGGTGTGACGTTCGCCGAGTTGGCTGGGCCTTGCCGATTCGCCCGTCGGTTCTCCTCCTGGTATCATGCTACCTTCCGGACGGTGATTCTCCAAGCAGGCGACGCGGATGGAGGCGAGGGTAGTCACTGTTTGGCGCTTGTTCGGTCCGGGTGGCCACTCGTCGGGAGAAGCGGGGAGATCCGACATGATCCGATGGCCGGTGATGATCGTCGCGGCGTTCCTGACGGTTCCGTGTCTCGGTTACCAGTCGCCGTCGCGGCCGAATGTGATTCTCATTTTGGCGGATGATCTGGGTTACGGTGATCTGGGCTGCTACGGCCAGAAGCTGATCGACACGCCGCGGCTGGACCGTATGGCCGCCGAGGGCATGCGTTTCACTCAGTTCTACGCCGGCAGCACGGTCTGTGCACCCTCGCGCTGCTGTTTCATGACCGGCCTGCACACCGGGCATGCCCGCGTTCGCGGCAACAGTCTGGTTCCCTTGCGGCCGGAAGACACCACGGTGGCCGAGGTCCTGAAGCGGGCGGGATACGCCACCGGCATCGTGGGCAAGTGGGGTCTTGGCGAGCCCGACACGACTGGTGTGCCCAACCTGAAGGGTTTCGACTTCTGGTTTGGCTATCTCAATCAGGTTCACGCGCACAACTACTACCCGGATTATCTGTGGCGCGATCAGGAGAGATACCCGCTAGCCGCCAACCGTGATGGCCGCAAGGGTTGTTACACCCACGACCTGTTTACCGAGGAGGCCCTTTCGTTCCTGCAGCGGAATTGCCACCGCCCGTTCTTCCTGTACCTGAGCTACACCATCCCGCACGCCAACAACGAACTTGGCGCCAAGACCGGCGACGGCATGGAGGTGCCGGATTACGGGTCATACCGCGATCGCGAGTGGACCTCTGCGCACAAAGGCCGGGCGGCGATGATCACGCGCATGGACCGTGACGTGGGTCGCCTGCTGGACCGGCTGGAGGAGTTGGGGCTGGATCGTCGTACGCTGGTCTTGTTCACCAGCGACAACGGGCCGCACAAGGAAGGGGGCACGAAACCGGCGTTCTTCAATGCCGGCGGTTCGCTACGGGGCATCAAGCGGGACCTGTACGAAGGGGGGATCCGCGTGCCGCTGGTGGTGCGGTGGCCTGGACAGGTTCAACCGGGTCAGGTGAGCAAGCATGTGTGGGCCGCATGGGATTTCCTCCCCACCATGGCGGATCTCGCCGGTGTGAAGGAGCCGGCTGGTCTGGACGGCATCTCCATGATGCCCACGATCCGCGGCCAGCCGCAGAGGGGCCACGACTTCCTGTACTGGGAGTTCCATGAGGGTGGTTTCTTCCAGGCGGTGCGGATGGGCGGGTGGAAGGCGGTTCGCAAAGGACTCACCGGCAGGATGGAGTTGTACGACCTGGCGGCCGACGTTGGCGAGCAGCACAACGTAGCGGCGGCGCACGCGGACATTGTGGCCCGGATCGAGGAGTACCTGAAGACTGCGCGTCGCGAATCTACCGAGTGGAAGCCGAAGTGAACTGGAGGCGTCGAGGCCGGAGAACGGACAGTGAAGAGGCGTTGGCCGTTACTGTTCCGCTGGTCCACCGCTCGCGCCTCGTGTACTCATTCCCCACTTTCGGTGTTCGATTCTCACCTTCGTCCGACTCCACTATAATCATCTCGAATGGATGAGCTGCGTTACTACAGTTTCAGCCACTACCTGCGTCGCAGGTTTGGCTGTCGGGTGCAGAAGGTGACGCTTCACGCGGGTTTCACGTGCCCCAACCGGGACGGCCGGGTGGGCCATGGCGGATGCGTGTTCTGCAACAACGCCGGCTTCAGTCCCAACCTGCGCGTCGGCTCGGCCGAGGTCCGCGAGCAACTGGCCCGGGGGATCGAGAGCAACCGCGGACGCAGGATCGGCAAGTTCATCGCCTACTTTCAGGCTTACACCAACACCTACGCTCCGGTCGAGGAGTTGAGGGTTCTCTACGACGAGGTCTGGAAGCACCCCGAGGTTGCGGGGCTGGCCATCGGCACGCGGCCGGACTGTGTGGATGACCGGATCCTTGATCTGATCGTCGGCTATCTGTCGCGCGGGATGGTCTGGATCGAGTATGGGCTGCAAAGCGCCCACGACAAGACACTCGAGCTGGTCAACCGCGGCCACGACTACGCTTGTTTCGAGAAGGCGGTGTTGGTGACATCGGGGCGGGGGATCGAGGTTTGTGCTCACACCATACTTGGCTTGCCCGGTGAGGATCGCGAGATGATGCTCGAGACTCACCGCCGATTGGCTCGCCTGCCGATCAGAGGGATCAAGATCCACCTGTTGCACATCATGAAGAACACGGTCATGGCTCGCCAGTACGCTCGGGGCGGAATCCGGCTGTTAGCTCGCGGTGAATACGTCTCGCTGGTTTGCGACATGCTTGAGCAACTACCCCCGACGGTCGCCATCCAGCGGATGCACGCCGATGCTCCGCGTGACGTCCTGGTCGCCCCCGACTGGTGCCTGGACAAGGCCGGTATTCTGGAGGACATTCGCCGCGAGCTGTTGCGGCGCGACAGCTGGCAGGGCAAGGCCCTGGGGTTCTCGATAGCGGACATTCCCACCGTTCCGCCCAGCTCGCTGGCTCGACCGACCGGCGTAGCTTCATGAGCGTATGACTTGCGCCCCCGGCTTTCCGGTTGAGGGGTTCCTGGCGCGGCGTTGGCTGTCTACCGCCGAGGGGATTCGCGCTCTCGCCGGGCCGTGCGGGGGCTTGCCGGTGAAGTCTGCCGGGCGTATCGTAGCCGGCGCTGTTGCCGAGGAACGCTGATTTAAGGAGGACTGAGCATGACGCGCGTTGGTCTCATCGGTGCCGGGTTCATTGGGCGAAACCACTTCAACCAGTACGAGAGGCTTGGGGGGCGAGCGAAGGTCGTGGCCCTGTGCGACAAGGAGGCTGATCGCCGGTCTGGTGACTGGTCCAAGGTCGGCGGCAACATTGCCGATGCCCAGGGTACGCGACGTGACCTGGGCGACATTCGCCAGTATGCGGAGTGGAAGAAGCTGCTCAAGGATTCGGAGGTGGACATGGTCGACATTTGCGTGCCGACCTATCTGCATGCTCAGATCGCCATGGCTGCCCTCAAGGCCGGCAAGCACGTTCTGTCCGAGAAGCCGATGGCCCTGAACGTGCGCGACTGCAACAAGATGCTGGCGGTGGCGGCCGAGTCACCGGGCAAGTTCATGATCGCCCAGTGTATTCGCTTCTGGCCGGAGTGTGTCTGGCTCAAGGAGGCCGTCGATGACAAGCGATTCGGCGAGTTGAAGGCCCTGCACCTCCGCCGCCAGGCGAGTACCCCGACGTACTCGGAGGGCAACTGGATTCAGAACCCGGAGTTGTCCGGTGGGGCGATTCTCGACCTGCACGTGCATGACGTAGACTACGCCCTGTTCATGCTGGGCAAGCCCGAGTGGGTGTGTGCCCAGGCGTATTGGCGGGCCGGTGGCGGCCACGATCGCGTTCATGCGCTGTGGCACTATCGTCCCGACCTGGTCGTTCAGCTCGAAGGGTTCTGGGACATGTTCCCGGCCTACTCGTTCAACATGGGCTTCACCGCCCGGTTCGAGAATGCGGCGGTGGTCTTTGATTTGGTCGGCGGCAAGCCGCTGACGGTTCAGAAACCGGACGGCTCGATCGAGACGCCGCCGATGCGTCCCGACGACGGCTACTTTAACGAGATCTGCTATTTCCTGGATTGCATCGAGAGGAACGAGACGCCCAAGGTGAGCACGCCTGCCGAAAGCCGTGATGCGGTTGCCATTGCGTTGGCGGAAGTCAAGAGCGCGCTGACCGGCAAGGTGGTGGCGATCAAGTAGGGCGGGCTGTACCTGCCTACCCCGGCTTGGAGAGGACGTTTTGGTTCGGCAGGGAAATGCTGCCGCAATGGACGGCTTCGACCGGGCCGAGGATCTTGCCGGCGGCTTGCTCAATACTGATGTTGGCGCCGGTGGTGGCCTCGAGCCGGCCGACGTCGCCCAGGAACCGGCCGACGAACATCGACCCGCTGCTCGCCCAGATGGTATAGCCGAAGGTGCCGCGGAGTTCGATGTCGTTGCAGGTGAAGGTGCTCGCCTTTTGCAGGGCGATGGCCATTTCGTTCTCGCCCTGGATGGTGACGCGGGCGTCCTCGCCGAGGATGTGGCCATCGTGTTCGAGGCCGACGGGCGTGTTCCGTTTCACCCTGGCCTGGAGCACGACTTGCGTGCCGTGCAGGTCGATTCTCCCGCTGTTGTTGACCGCCAGGGTGTTGGATTGTTCGCCCCAACTGGTGATGCAAGCAGTCTTACAGCCCAGACCGATCACGCCGTAGTAGCTCGCCGACAGGCTCCCGTTGCCGATGTCCAGGGAGGCGTTTTCGCGTTCTCTGAACTCGACCAGGCCATGATCGGTGGCGACGATTCCGGAGAAGGTCTCCTGGCCGCCGCGGTCATGAAGATGCTCGTTGAGTCGGATGTCGCCGAAGAGGGACACCTTGCCTCCTCGTGTGGCATAGATGGCTGCGTCGGACTGGCTTCGGGTGCGGAAGGTGATGTTCTTCAGGGTGACATGCGCCGGTCCGGTGACCTCGACGCCGCGTCGCTGGCGGGTGGAGCCGGTGCCGACTTGCACATTCTCCAGTCTCCAGTCGCCTTCGCAGGCGTAGACCATGGCCGAGCCGCCTTCCCAGGCCAGCGTGGTCGCATTCCCCTTGTCGTCACGGCCGCCGGCCAGCAGGACGCACACTCCTGGTCGCATCCGGCGCATCAGCTCGAGCCGATCGGCGGCCATACCGATGCCGCCGGTGTTGCGATGCGTGCCGGGGGCGAGCTTGATGGTTACGGTTCGCGTCAGTGGGTCGGGCAGCAGAGCGACGGCCGCCGAAATCGACTTGAGGGGGTGCCCTTGGGAGCCCGCGTTCCCGTCGTTACCCAGGGCAGGGTCGACGTGGATGGTCTCCGGTATCGACAGGCCAGGTGGGGTGGTGGCACTCCGTGCCCGGGTTCCGGGGGTCTGTGCCTTGGCGGCGATCAGGATAGCTGCGGACGCGGCCGCGAAGAGAATGATTCGGTCTGTTGACATGGCTTGGTTTCCTCATGTACCTGGTGGTGATTGGCCGGCGGCTTCCTCTCGGGGCCTGGACCCGGTTCTCACCGTCGTTGACTATGAGAACGTGTCTTCCAAGGTAGTCCGGTTCCAGGCTGGAAGCCAGGGACGTGGTCGTCGTGTCGAGTCTCTCGTGACGAGCCTATCATGGGTCGGGCCACGGAGCGGTAACGAGTCGGTAACCACTATCGTGTCAGCCCTCGCCCCGAGTCCGTTGGTCGAGTGCCGTCGTCTCCTCGATGTCGAGAAGGATCACCGGGCAGTCAACCGAGACCGTGTATGCGACTATACTGCGCCGGCGTGCCCAGGAGTAACCCGTCCATGAAGCAGGCATCCTCTCATCGTCCGATCCTCATTTCGGCGCTTCTGGTTGCGTCCTGCAGTCCTGTCGTGCTGGCCCAGCTCGAAGCCATGTCCAACGGCAATCTGCGCGGGATACGGATCGACGGGGAACTGATGGCTTTCACTGCCGGCATTCGGGTGACCGCTGCTGGGGGCTCGAAAGGTGGACCGACGGGTGTGGGGAGAAGTGGCGGCGGCCGGTACTCGCGTCAGGGTATGGACTTGGTGGTGACGGGCGACCTTTCCTCCCCTCCCGGTGGGCCGGGGCGCAGGGGACGCCGGGGGACTGCAAGCTACCGGACGGTCTACAGGCAGACGGCTGCAGATGCCATCCATGTGGACATCCAGATGGATGCCATCGCTGAGACGCCGATGGGCGGGGTGAGCTTCGTGGTCACTCTTCCGGGTGTCGACTACGCCGGCAGTTCGGCGTATCTGATCGAGCCTGTGGACACTCAGATTGCCCTGGCCGCGACCCGTCCTTCTGTTCCGAACCTGTACCTTCGGGCTTCGGCCAAGGGTGTTCGCGTTGGCTGTCCGCGTCGGCAGTTCGAGATCGCTTTTGATGCTCCGCGGGAGGTGATCATTCAGGACGATCGGACCCGCGGTAACGGCGACATTGAACTCGCGTTTCCTCTGAGTAAGGGCAGTCTGGCCGCCGATCAGCACATTCGCTCGGGCTTCTCCATCAAAGCCACTGGCGAGGTCGACAGGTCGGCGGTGGCGCTCGCGATGGACGCCTCGCGGCCAGGCTGTGCCTATGACGGGATCGGCGGCAATTTCCGGATTCAGAGCTGGGCTGACGCGGCGCACATTGAGTACAACCTGGATCATCTGCGTGTCGCCTGGGGTCGCGTGGCCATGCCGCTGGACCGATGGCAGCCCGACGAGGATGCGGATCCGGTGGCGGCGGCCGCGGCGGGGCAGCTGGACGGCGCCGTTCGGCAGGCGATGGAAATGGCGGGAGCACTGGCCAAGCGCAGAATCCCCACGATTGCCAGCGTTTGGTCGGCCCCTCGCTGGGCGTTGGGCAGCGACGACGGGAAGGGCGGACAGAAGCGGCTCAATCCTGAGAAGTGGGACAGGGTTTGCGCGGCGATTGGCGGTTACCTGGAGTACTTGGGGCAGCACTATGGGGCCGAGCCGGTGCTCTTCTCGTTCAATGAGTCCGACATGGGTATCGACGTGCTTCAGAGCCCCCAGGAGCATGCGGAGGCCATCAAGCGGCTGGGGGGCCATTTCGCCTCGCGCCGGCTGGCGACGAGAATGATCCTGGGGGATACCGGCAATCCCACTGCCACCCACTTCATCGAGCCGGCTATGGCGGATCCGGAGGTGGTCAAGTCTATCGGCGCCGTCTCGTTCCATTCCTGGTGGGGCGGCACTACTGAGCAGTACACTCGATTCAGCGAAGCCGCCCGCCGGTTGCAGGTACCCCTGATCGTTGGTGAAGGTGGCGTCGATCCCTTCGCTTACCGGGTTCGAGACGTGTTGATCGAATCCTGGTATGCCCTCGAGGAGATCAGCCAGTACGTGGAGATTTGCCGTGTGGCTCAGCCGCGGTCGATTCTGCATTGGCAGCTCACGGCGGACTACTCCGTTCTGACCGGTGGCCTTGATGGCCGCCCGCTCGAGCCTACGCAGCGATTCTGGCAGCTCAAGCAACTGGGCATGACCTCCGTGGGTGCGGCGTCAGTGCCGATGACCTGCGACAGGCCTGGTGTGGTCTCCTGCGCCTTTGTTGATCGCGGATCGTACGTGGTCCATCTGGTCAACAAGGGAGCGGCTCGAAAGGCCGGGATATCCGGTTTTCCGAGGGGAATGGGGGCGGTGCGAGTCTATGTGACCGATGGTCGGCGTGGCATGCAGGAAAGCGGCCGCGTGCCGGTCGTCGACGGCAAGGTGGAGCTATCGCTCGACAGGATGAGTCTGACGAGTGTTGTGGCGAAACCCGACGGGGAGGAAGGGGCCTTGCCAAGCGGCGGCGGCGGATCCGGGTGAAGGAGATGTCCACGTGAGGTTCGGCAGTTATCGTGGTAACCGGTAGGAGAATGACCTATATGGTGTTCAGAATCAGGGTGGGTTGAGAGGTGGTTCATGCCGGTCAGGAACGATGCTGGCCGTGCTCGTGGATGGGGACGGGCGTCGTGCCGTTTGGGGCATGCCTGGTACTCTCAGTACTGGAGATCAACAACGAAGTCCTGGCCCGCGAGCCGGACGGTCTGGACTGTCTCTGGCCATGGAGCCGGGGATCGCGCCGATGACGGAACACGATCGGTAGTTACCCGATTTTGCTTGACAACGCATCGAGACTGAGGTAGGTTGGACTTGTACAGCCCGGACCTCTCACGTCGAGTCCGTGAGCGTACTCGGAGGGCGACCCCGCGGTGGGGGCAACCAGCCGTACCAGAGTGGTCAAACAGTAAGTTCATCTGTTAGAGGAGAAAGATGCCATGTGTGTGCGTACTGCCAAATGGATGACCGTCGTGACGTTGGCCTTGAGTCTGGCCGCCCCGGTCGCGTTCGGTCAGATGATCAGCAGCGTGGTTGAGACCGGGGGTGACAACGAGCCCACGGACACGATCGCGGCGAAGTGGACGGGCCAGACGTTTGCCATCACGGTGGCCAATGAGCCCTTCCCGGGCGCGGTTGTTGGCGAGAATTTCACTGTGCCGGCCTTCGGCAGCCTTGCGCCCACGTTTGTGGACCGGGCGCACCGTTACTCCGATGATCTCGCCAACGGCCTGCCGGTCCCGGCGTATCTGGTCGGTGGCGAGTACATCATGTCCGGCAACGACAACCGCGACAACGCCCCGTACAACTTGGCGGTCACGGTTGGCCAGCCGGTGACGGTGTACATGCTCATCGACAACCGGTTGTCGGACGGGGACAATCTCACTCCGCCGACCTTCGACTCGACTCACATGCAGTGGATTCTGGACGAGGGCTGGCTGGCCACTGCGAACGGGATGAACCGCTTCAAGAACACCGCTGTTCCCGACGAAGTCGCCATTGACGAGAGCTCTGACGGCACCATCAACCAGTGGTATTCGGTTTACCGCAAAGACTTCGCGGCTGGTACGCTCAACCTGCTGCAGGCCGACAACGGCGGCCGGAACATGTACGGTGCGGTGATCACGCCGGAGCCCTCCTCGGTTGGCCTTCTGGCGATTTTTGCCGTGTTGGGTCTGGTTCGCCGTCGCACGCGGTAGTTGCAGCGATCCGAAGACCGAGTAGGTGGAGTAGTCATTGTTCACCCGGCGTGCTCGCCCGCGCCGGGTGAACTTGTTTATGAGGCCGACCGGCCGATGGGGTCGTGGATGGATCGATCGAGGAGGGCAGGCGGCCGCGTTGGCGTTCAAGCTCTTGGCGGTTTTCTGAGGCGTTAGTGTCCCGGCTCGGCGGGTCCACGCCAGACGCTTCCGCCGAAGGTTGCGAGGTAGATTGTTGTTGGGTCCGATGGATCGAACGTGACCCGCTGGATGTTGCGGAACGGCAGATCGTCGAACGGGAGCCACGTTTTCCCGTCGTCGCGGCTGAGCCACAGGCCGGGGCCCGGGGCTCCTTCACACAAGGTCATGTAGATCCACCCCTGGTGGTGTGGACTCAGGGCGGCGCCGAAGTGCTCTGGTCCCTTGCGGGCGAGGAGGCTCCATGACCGGCCTCCGTTGCGGGTTCTGTACAGGCCTGCCTGCTCGTGCGGCCGGGCGTTAGCCGCGGCCAGGTAGACGACCCTGCTGTCGGCCGGGTCGACCGCGAAGTCCTTGGGCCACAACAGCGGCTGGGACTCGTTCAACAGCCGCCAGGTCGAGCCGCCGTCGCTCGAGGCGAACAGGCCTGCCCCGTCGGCCAGCCAGCCGTTCCCTTGGCGCATGGCGGTCACCAAGGCGAGCAGGGTGCCGTCGCGATGCAGTTGCACACGGCAGACTCGCCGGTTGTCCTTGGAGCCCACCTGCCCGGCGCGGCTCCACGACTGACCGTCGTCGGTGGACTTGTAGACGCCGTGGCCGAAAACGCCGGCGTAGAGAGTTCGATTGCCCTTGGGGCTGTTTGGGTCGAGGACGATGGCGGTGCAGGGGGCTTCCGGAAGCCCTTTGCTGACGGTGGTCCAGTGTTCTCCGTGGTCCACGCTGAGGCAGACGCCGCCTGGCCCCTTGGAGTTGTGTCGGCCGCTGATGATGTTGTCGTTGGGGATGTCGTGGACGTTCGAGAAGGCTCCCCAGACCTTTCCGCGCATCTCCGGGTCGAAGGCCAGCTCGTAGCAGGTGTTGCGCCAGGGTGCCTTCTCGCCTTCCGCCCACCAGCGCCATGTACGGCCGGCGTCCATCGAACGGGCGAAGCCGATGTCGGTGTAACAGATGTAGCGGCGGGCAGGTTCGAACGGGTCGAGGTAGTAGTGCCACGTGGTCGTCACCACGAGGCCGGTGCACTCGAAGAAGCCGGCCTGCTTCGCCTGCCGGGTGTGGCCGTTGTACCATTGCCTGCCGCCGTTCGTGGTGATGATGCAATTGCCCGAGTCGGTCTGGATGAGGATATCCGGGTCGGTTGCGCAGATGGCGACGTTTTCCGGTATGGACTGGTAGTATTGGCGGTCGCCGACGGTGGTGTAGTCGGGCTCGACGTTGTAGCCTGGGAATCGCGGATCGGGGAAGAAGGTTGGCCGGAAGGTGTTGCCCCCGTCGTCGGAGCGATAGACGGCTGTTTGGTGGGGTGGAATGACGCCGGTATTGGCGTTGAGGGCATAGACGGTGAGTGGTCGGACACTGGTGGTGAGCACGCGGTAGTATTGAGCCACGGGATGGTGGGCCCACTGGTCGGCCGGCTTGACGTCCTTGTTGAGTCCAAGCCCGGGCACGCTTTCCCATGTGTCGCCGATGTTTGTGGAGCGATACACGCCGCCGGCGAATTGTCCTCCTTCGTTCTTGCTGGGGATGGCGCAGTAGAGCATTCCTGCCTTTCCCTCGCGGTCGAATCCACCGGTGAATCCGCGGACGTTCTTCCAGGGCAGGCCGGTGCTTTTCTCTGTCCATGTTCTGCCGTCGTCGTCGGATCGCCAGATACCTGCGTTGGTGGCGGCCAGGATCGCCCCGCGGTCGCCTGATCCCGCCTGGCGGAAGCAGAAGCCGACGGCTTCGCCCTTCGGGCCGTCGCATCGCACCCAGTTTGTGCCGCCGTCATGTGATTGCCAGACCTCCTGGTTCACGCCGGTGAGCATGGATTGGGGTCGGTGGGGGTTGATGGCGATCTCGCCGACGAGATCGCCGCGCAGGTTTCCGATGGCCTTCCAGGTCTCGCCGCCGTCGCGGCTGACTGCGAGCCGGCCGGACCATCCGTTAGCCGCGAAGATGGTATCTACCTCTTGAGGATGAAAGGCGGGGCGGCAGCGGATGTTGCTGAGCAGCTGGCCTTCGTGGATCATGCGCCACGTTCGTCCCGCGTCGCGGGAGACATAGGCCGCGCTCATGTCGCAATTGACCATCATGCGCCGGGGATCCACCGGGCTGATCGCCGGTGTGAACATCGCTCCGCCGCCGGCCAGCCCCTCGGGCTGCCAGGTGATTGGCTCGGCGGCGGTCGCGATGGAGGCTTCGACGGTGAGCACGACGAGAAGGCGGGTCAGAGCGACTCTCATAGGATTCTCCTCTGTCTGTGAAAGTCCGTTCTCGTTTTCGCAGCCAGACTCGGGTATGTGGGAAGGGTCGGTTCCGGGCCCGATCTGGTCGCGCTTTCGTGCTGTGGACCGTGACAGCCGGCATGGGAGGCGATTCTCCGATCGTCGTGAGAGGACGTCGGTGGTCGTGGGGCAGCCGATGGCGGAAGCCTCGTCCATGGTTGGAATGTGTTCCGGTTCGGTCCTGGCGCTCCCGCGACCGTCGGTTGTGGCGGCCGTGGCTCGGACGGGGTGAAGTGTCGTGCCGGCCGGGGGCAACGGATTGTCAGAAGGAGTCGATCTCGATGGTGCCGACGTCGGATCGGACATCGACGGTCGCTCCGCCGCCGTTGAGCTTGCCCCCCACGTAGCCCGAGTTCCTGGCGATCTCCGAGGTGGCGTCGAAGTCCTGCTCGTGGAAGTGTACGAAACCCACCTGAGTCAAGGCCATGAGGTCGGCCTGAACGTCCTTGGGAAGCTGCAAGCTGATGTTACCGGCATCCACGCGGACCTGGGCTTCATCGGTGGCGGCCAGGGAGACGATCTGCAGGCTGACCGAGCCTGCTCCGACGGTCACGTTGGCGCTTCCGCGATGGGCCTCGATGGTGACCGATCCGGCCTGAGCGCTGGCGGTGACGTCGGCCTGGGCCCGGATGGAGCGAATGGAGCCGGCCGAGGCGGTGAGCGTGCTGGCGGTGTCCAGTTCGATAGCTCGGATCGGCCCGGCGAGTTGGGTCACGTTGACCGCATGGGCCGGCGGCAAGGTGATCTGAAGGCGGTACTGGGCGACCTGCGTGTCGCTCAACAGGGCAGTGACGCTGACCTCGTCGTCGTCATTGAAGGTGAATTGGATCTGGCTGGTGTCACTGGTCGCTGCTGGTGGAGAGACGGCCTTGATGAGCAGGGTATTGTCGGGTGCGGCGGCGGGTGTGACCGTGACTTCCATCTGGGCGAGCAGTGCCTCAGCGGCCTCGGTGGTGGACGCGATGGCCGTCTTGGTGATCCTGATCGTTGCCTCGGTGGCGGTGGGATCCACGGTAACGCGCGTGCTGCCATTGTCGTTCTCGATTTTGACGATCGCCCCGGCGGGCACGGCGGCGGTCTGGGTTTCCGTGGATTCCTTCTTTGCCGGGGGGATGAAGGTGACGTTGCAGGTGAACGTACCGCCCATCAGAAGGGCACTGACCGCACCGAGCACACTGAGCTTGAGCAGGAGCCACCGTGTCATGTTAGATCCTCTCTTTGCATGGTTGATCGGACTCGAATCGGGTGGCCGAACGGCCCCTTTGCTGGGCGCGATCGGCCTAACCGCGCATAGCATCTCTTCTGGGTTGACCGCTTCCTGCATTATCATAGTCTCCAGGTGTCTGGCGGCCACGTACGGGAGTATCGGGAGTCGGAGCGCATGTCCTGGAGGCGATTTGGTGGCGGATGCCTGACGGGTCAGGGCGTCAGATCGGCGGTCATGTTCACTTGCTCGTCGAACACGGGTTCAACCCGGCCGAGCACCTCGATGCCTGGCTGGCTTTTCAGCTCTTCGAGGACAGCCGGCGAGGCCAGAAACTGGTCGATGCGTAATGTATTGTGGATACGAATGATACGAGCCGTGTTGGCGTCCTGCGGGGACGTTGCCTGGAGGGCGAAGTCGAGTGCTTGGCGATCGGTTTCCGCCACCATGGGCACCGTGGCTCGTTCGAGACAGGCGCTGGTTAAGGCATTCTCATAGGTGGCACGGAAATCGGGTTTGCTGCACAGTCGGCGGGTGGTGATCTCTGCGAGGCCGATGCCGACCGCGTTGCCGTAGGATGCGGCCGTCAGATTGCGAACGATGATGATGCGGATAGTGGGGGTCGGGGGCTTTGGCTGTCCGCGGATTCCCAGCTGGCCGATCACGTGGGTGTCCGTCCCCCGGGCCGCTGATGCTGTTGCCGATTTTGTCCACGATGAGGATATTGAGATCGTTCACCGGCAGGGCGGGGGCATTAGCGCGGGCGATCTCCGGCAGGGGGGCTCCTACCCGGGGACATCTCGGGTGGGGCTGGGGCACATCTCGGGTGGGGATGGTCTTGATCCGCATGGTTTCGTTGCGGGCGTTTTCCACGACGGCCAGAACGAGGCGCATGTTGCCGTGTTTGAGGATCTGGCGGGCGATCCGGGGCGTGGTATCACGGAGTCCCAGTACGCCGAGCTGGTGAATCACGAGAGCCTGAGCGCGTGTGCCCAGGCAATGGCGAGTATCCTCATGATGCCGCTTTCGTAGCGTCCGAGGAACGAGGTGTGCGGTTTGAGGCGGTTGATGAGGGTCAGTTCTGCGCGCACGGCGCCGCTGACGTTGGTGAGGTGTTCAGCCGGGATTTGCCTGTGCACCCGGGAGAGTTGCGCGTCCTGTTCTCATGGCGGCAGTCCAGCCGGTGAGGTCATCCGAGGGCTAGGTGCGCCGGTACCACCTATTGGAAGCTGGAGAGCGGATTACATCGGTTGGGGCGGGCCATGCGGAAGGTGACGAGCGGGCGCCGGTTACGACGCCTGGGCCAGCGGCTTGGTGTTTCGCGGAATGGGCGTTGCCTTGTCCTTGGCGGCTTCCGGCGCCGACCCCTCGTCCATTCGGTCCTCGTGGCTAAACTCGTATTCCTCCATGCCCTCGTTCAGCCAGCGGAGGATATCGTCTTCGGTGGGGTGGGGGTTGTACTCAGAAACCCGGAACACGCTTCTACACTTGGAGCAGGTGGCCCGATGTCCGACAGCCGTTGCGGGTACCGTGTACGTGCCCCGGCAGGTGGGGCACCGCGTCGTGATGGTGGTTCTGTTAAGCATGGCTCCGCTCCAGGCATTCATGGCTTCCTTCCGGATCCGCCTGGCTTCGTGCCTCTACTTGTTACTACGCCCCCCGATTGGCATAGTTCCATGTGTGTCAGTCGGACAGAAACGGGTTGAACTTAACTTCTCTTTCGATGGTGGTCACCGGTCCGTGGCCGGAGTACACCTGGGTTGCCGGAGGGAGGGTCAGAAGATGGCGGTGAATGTTGGAGATCAGCCGGGCGTGTTGGGAACCGGGGAAGTCCGTACGGCCGATGCTTCCGGCAAACAGGGCATCTCCGGTAAACACCACGCCTGCGTCGCGGCAGTATAGGGAACGTCCCCCAGGCGAGTGGCCGGAGGTGTCCAGCACCGTCCATTGCAGTGTTCCCAGCGTCAGATACAGGTTCGGCTCGAGGTGTTCGGTGACCGGAGTCTGAATCTGCAGATGGATGCCGAACGGGTCTGACAGGTTGAGCGTCGCGTCGGTGAGCATGGGCTCGTCGTCGGCGGCGATCATGAGTTTCGCGGCGGGATGGCGGCGTGCTACGGTATCGACGCCGGCGATGTGGTCTCCGTGGCCGTGGGTGAGGAGCATACGTTCCAGCTGGATGTTCTGGGTCTCGAGGTAGGTGAGGATCCGTGCCGCCTGATCGCCCAGGCCGGGGTCGATGACCCAGCCGATGCGCTGGTTATCGGATCCTGGCGTGCTGAGGACATAGGCGTTCTCGCCGAACATGGTGTCGATGAACGCTTTGATGTCGAGGTCCGCTTGGGACATGTCGCCCTCCTTGCCCGGGTCGCGGGGTTGGACACAGGGTTGCCTGGTCGCGTATCTATAGGGAAAGCGGGCCTGTTCCGCAAGAGGTCGGATGCCTGGCTTGCAGGGATTAGCCGCGACGATGGGACATGAGCAACTGCTGCTGTTGACGATCGGCCTGGTGGCGGGTGTGGTCGGCGGACTGCTGGGCGTGGGCGGGAGCATCATCATGATTCCGGCCATGACGCTGTTGCTGGGGCCGAGTCAGCACCTGTACCAGGGCGCCGCCATGATGGTGAATTTCTTCGTGGTCCTGCCGGCCTTCTACCATCATCGGAAGATCAAGGCCGTGTTGGAGCCGATCGTCAAGCCGATGGTGCCTTTTGCGGCGATTGGTGTTGTGATTGGCGTCTGGCTGAGCTGTGGCGAGTGGTTTCGCGGAGATCGCCAGATCTACCTGACGAAGGTGTTCGGCTGCTTTTTGGTTTACGAGGTTGGCTACAACCTGTACCGCCTGCTGAGCAACCGGCGACTGCCTGAGATGGACGAGGCTGCGGCGAAGGGGCTTCCGGCGTGGAAGGTGGCCTTGGCGGTCGGATTGCCGACCGGCCTGGTCGGTGGGCTGTTGGGCGTGGGTGGAGGCGTGGTTGCGGTTCCGCTGCAGCAGCTCATCCTCCGGGTGCCGTTGAACCGGGCGATCGCCAATTCCGCCGCGACCATCATTCCGCTCAGCGTGATTGGTGCCACTTTCAAGAACCTGGAGAACGCCGCGGCGGGAGTGCCGTTCAGGAGTGCGTTGCATCTGGCTTTGCTGTTGGCGCCGACGGCCATCCTGGGCGGTTATCTGGGGGCTCGCCTGACCCACGTGGTCCCGCGTCGTGCCCTGCGGATCGCCTTCATTGTCTTCATGTCGTATGCGGCCGTCATGCTGATCCGCAAGTGATCGCATGTTCAGGGCTGGAACAGGTTTTGGGGGATGGGTCTGCCGACGGTGCCCTCCTGGCCCAGTTTGGCGTTGACCAGGCGATGGTAGTCGCTTCGTGCGGCGTCCCAGAAAGGCCGCACCGGCTCGCCGGCCAATCGGAGGGCGGCGGTGGCGCTGCGTGCCGCGAAGGCGGCGTCGGCGGCGGCGTCGTCGACGCACACGGAGGCGGCGCTGGCGGCGGCCGCCGCTGCGGCCCGAGCGGCCTCCATCGCGGCGCGTGAGTCGCTGGTCTTTTCCTGGGCGCAGGCGGCCTGCAGGGAAGCCGCCCGCAAGGCACGAATGCGCGACAAGGCTCGTGAGACCGAGCCGCCGGTAGCGCCGTCGGCCGACTCCTGGAGGGTGGCCTCGGCCATGGTCAGGGCGCTTTCGATTCGCGGATCGCGGTTCAGATCCTGAACCCGGCGGGCGCATCGGCAGGCCCAGCAGACAATCGCCCGCTGGGGGAGGAGCATGAGCTGTTTGCGGATGGCGGCCACATCGACGCGGACACCGTGTTCCGGTCCCTCTTCCGGCTCGGCCGGGGGTTCGATCGTTGGCTCGGCGAGCAGGGCTTCGCCCAGCTCTCCCGCGTTAGCGAAGCGGGCCTTAGGGTTTTTGGCCAAGCTCTTGAGCACGACGCCGGCCAAGTCGCGCGAGACGTCGGTTCGCCAGGTTCGCGGGTCGGGTGCCGGTTCGCTGATGTGCTTGAGCATGATGGCGAACGGGCTTGCCTCCTCGACCTCGAACGGCAGCCGGTTGGTCAGCAGTTCAAAGAGGGTAGCTCCGAGGGAGTAGACGTCGCTGGCCGCGGTGACCCGCTTGCCTTCGCACTGTTCGGGGCTCATGTATCCGGGTGTGCCGATCTGCTGGCCGACGCCGGTTAACCAAGTCGTGCCTTCGGTGACCATGATGGTGCCGAAATCGGCGACCTTGATGCGTCCGTTGGCGTCGAGCAGGAGGTTGGAGGGTTTGATGTCGCGGTGAACGATTCCCAGCTTGTGGGCGGCGTGGACGCCTGCGGTCGCCTGGACGATCAGGGAGATGGCCTCCTGGACGGGCAGGTAGTGCCGCTGGGTGCGGGCGGCCAAGAGGCGATCCTGCAGACTCCCGCCGGGCAGCAGCTCCATGACGATGGCTCGGACTTGCCCTTGGACGGGAAAATCGAGGATGTGTACGACGTTCTCATGTTGAATCTGGGCCATACCGCGGGCCTCGCGCTCGAAACGGCCGGCCAAGGCCCGATCAGCGGCATACTGTGGTTTGAGGATCTTGAGGGCCACCCGCCGATCGCTGGCGGCGTCCAGTCCCTCGTAGACCCGGGCCATGCCCCCCTCGCCGAGGAGTCGGCTGACCACGTAGGGTCCCACGGTCTGACCGATGAGCTCGTCGCCCGTGCCGTTTGACCCGGTGGTCACGGTTCGCCGATGGAGAACCACGCGGAGATCATCGAGGAGCGGATCCTCGCTAGCGCCGCCGGGTGTCTGAAGGGATGTGGGCTCGTCGGACATAGGCGCAACTCGCTACACGGCTTAATATTACGTCCGGGCGACCCAGTGAGCAAGGCATGTTTCGGACGGCTCACCGGGCGTGGCAGGAGTGGTCCGCGACTGGTGGTCCGGGGCTATCGCAGGTTCGTCCGACGGAGTAAACTCTGGCGTTTGCATTGGCCGCCGGCTGGTGCGAAGGCCAAGTGGGGCGGCGCTTGCGGAAAGGGGCTTGAAAGGCCATGGCAGACGTCATTCGGATTGGCATGATTGGCTGTGATACTTCGCACTGCGGGGTCTTCGCCGGCCTGTTTGGCGATGAGAAGGCCCCGGAGGATCTCCGTGGGCTTCGAGTGGTGGCCGCTTATCCCTCGTTCAGTCCCGATTTGAAGTCCAGCGTTGGGCGGGTGGAGGGATACAAGAAACAGCTGGCCGAGAAGCACGGTGTCAAGATGGTCAGCTCGATCAAGGACCTGGTGGGGCAGGTTGACGGAGTGATGATCGAGAGTGTGGACGGTCGCCGGCATCTGAAGGAGCTGGAGCCCGTGGCGGCCGCCGGCAAGCCGTGTTTCATCGACAAGCCGTTCGTGGCCAGCCTGGCGGATGCCAAGGAGGCCGTGCGGATCATCAAGGCTGCGAACCTTCCCTGTTGGAGCGGCTCGTCGCTGCGGTTTGACAGCGCGGTCGTCGGTTTCCTAGAGGAGCAAGCCAAGAAGCGCGAGAAGGCCGCGAGCCAGCCGAGCGGAAAAGACGTTCGGAAGGGCGAGGTGCTGGGTTGTGACGCCTACAGTCCGGCCGAGCAGGAGCCGACCAATCCCGGCTTTTTCTGGTACGGGATTCACGGGGTGGAGATTCTGTATGCGTTCATGGGCCGGGGTTGCCGCAAGGTTCAGTGCTCGACCACGCCGGACGCGGATCTGGCGGTCGGGGTTTGGGAGGATGGTCGGATTGGTTCGATGCGTGGGATTCGGCATGGGCCGTACAGCCTTGGGGCGACGGTGCTGCATTCGGAGGGGTTCACATGTCTGCCCTCGAAGGGTGACTACTACAAGGGGCTTGGTCGGCAGCTGGTGAAGTTCTTCAAGACGCGGCGAGCCCCGGTGCCGATCGAGGAGACGTTAGAGATCTGTGCGTTCATCGATGCCGCGTTGCGGTCCGGCCAGCAAGGCGGCTGCGACGTGGAAATCGATCTATAGACGAAGGGTCAGCACGTGGGCATTCTTGACATACCGGGCACGCTGTTTCGCAAGGTCATCGGTTCGCGCAACGACCGGCTTCTGAAGAAGTTCCGATCCGTTGCAGACGGCGCCGAGGTCTTTGAAGACCAGATGCGGCAGCTGACTGACGCACAGCTCCGGGCGTGCACCGACACACTCAAGGGGCGTTTCGCCGCCGGTGAATCGCCGGTGGCGATCCTGCCCGAGGCGTTTGCCGTGCTCCGCGAGGCCTCCGACCGGGCCCAGAAGCACCGCCATTTCCACTGCCAGCTCATTGGCGGGCAGGTGTTGTACAGTGGCAGCGTGGCTGAGATGAGGACTGGCGAAGGCAAGACGATCGTCTGCCACTTGGCCGCCTATCTGCGGTTTCTGCAGAACAAGAAGGTTCACATCGTCACGGTGAACGACTACCTCGTCCGTCGTGACGCCGAGTTTGCCAAGCCGATTTTCGCGATGTTGGGAGCGACGGTGGGGTACATTCAGGCCCAGGTTGACCCTGGCGGGCACGAAGGCATTCGGCAGCAGGAATACGGCTGCGATATCACTTATGGGACCAACAGTGAGTTCGGCTTCGATTATCTTCGGGACAACATGAAGACGCAGTACGAGGCCCAGGTTCAGGGTCGGCTGGACTACGTCATCATCGACGAAGTGGACTCGATTCTGATCGACGAGGCCCGCACGCCGCTGATCATCAGCGGTCCAGCTCACGACGACGTCGGCCGCTACAAGTGGGCTGACAGTCTGGCTCGTTCGCTGGTCCGCCAGCAGCAGACGCTCAACACCGAGACCGCTGCGCGCATCAGGTCCTGGGGCGACAAGCCTCCCGAGGAACTGGTCCGCAACCCGAAGTTCCAGGATGCCATCAAGCGGTTCAGGGTTGATCCCTACATGCTGATCGAGGACGAAGCCGAGGCCCTCCAGCACGTTCAGCTTTTCGTCGTGCAGGAGGATCGCAAGCAGGCCCACCTGACCCACGAGGGTGTCGCCCGGGCCCAGGACGAGGCCGGTATCGGCAGTTTCTACGTTGGGGCGAACATGGAGTGTCCGCACCTCATCGAGAACGCGTTGCGGGCTCACACCGTGTACGAGCGCGACAAGGAGTACGTGGTTCAGGATCGCCAGATCATCATCGTGGACGAGTTCACTGGCCGGCTCATGCACGGGCGCCAGTGGTCCGATGGCCTGCATCAGTCGGTCGAGGCGAAGGAAGGTGTGCCGGTCAAGGAGGAGACCCAGACGCTGGCGACCATTACCATCCAGAACTTCTTCAAGCTCTATGAGACGCTGGCGGGCATGACTGGCACGGCCATGACCGAGGCCAACGAGTTCATGAAGATCTACAAGCTTGAAGTGGTGGCCATTCCGACCAACCGTCCGGTCAACCGCGCGGATCACAACGACCGGATCTACCGCACATTCAACACCAAGTACGAGATGATCGTCGAGGAGATCCACGCCATGCACCGCCGGGGCCGGCCGGCCGATCCGTTCCTGCTGGCCGAGGTCTTCAAGCGGTTCAGGCCGCTGATCGCGGCCGACGGTCGCTCGTCCGAAGCCCGGAGCAAGCTGGACCGGCTGGACGAGGCTCTTCGGCGGTTCGACGAGGCCGAGGAGGCCGACGAGAAGACGGTTCAGTTCATGACCGAGGCGTACGACATGGTCATGGGTAATCTGGCCCACGGGCGGCCGATCCTGGTCGGCACCACCAGCGTGGAGAACTCCGAGAAGCTGGCCGTCCTTCTTCAGCGGACCTACGGAATCGAGCATGAGGTGCTCAACGCCAAGCAGCACGCTCGCGAGGCGGAGATCGTGGCCAAGGCCGGCCAGCGCCATCCACCCACGCGTGGCAACGACAAGAGCCTGCTGGGTAACGTGACCATCGCCACGAACATGGCTGGTCGCGGGACGGACATCAAGTTGGAAACGGGTGTGGTCTGCGAGCACTGCAAGGTGGGCGAGGATGTCCGCAGGACTGCCCCGCACTATCCGGAATCGTCGCTGGCCTTGTTCCCCGTGGGCAGCACCAAGTGCTGTATCCACTGTCCCGAGTACGACCCGCGCACGAAGTGCGCTCATTGCTTCAAGCCTCAGCTCGACTCCCGGTTTCCCGAGGTCGGCCGCAAGATCTGCCCGGTGAACTCGCCGTGTGGCCTGCACATCGTTGGTACCGAGCGGCACGAGGCCCGGCGTATCGACAATCAGCTTCGCGGGCGATCCGGTCGGCAGGGCGATCCCGGTTCGAGCCGGTTTTTCCTTTCGCTCGAGGATGACCTGCTCAAGCTGTTCATGCCCGATTGGATGCTCAAGATGATGGAGCGACTCGGATTCACCGAGGGTGTCAGTCTCGAGGACAAGAGGATCACCAAGGGTATCGAGCGGGCCCAGAAGAAGGTCGAGGAGCGCAACTTCTCCACCCGCAAGCACCTCCTCGAGTGGGACGAGCCGATGGACTACCAGCGGCGGGCGTTCTACCGCGAAAGGCAGCAGATTCTCGAGGGTCGCAGACTCAGCGATCTGATCTGGCGGATGATCGACGACACCGTCAAGGAGGTTGTCGCCAGCTACCTCGCGGACGACTACACGGCCAAGCGGATCAGCGAATGGGTGAAGAGCACGCTGGATGTCAACATCAGCTCCGATTCGCTGCGCGACGATGACGCGACCTATCTCGAGAAGCGGATTCGCCAGAAGGCCAAGGACGAGATCCGCGACATGGTACGCACCTCGCTCGGCGAGTACATCGACGAGGAGGAGGCGCCGGAGGCGTGGGACGTCGGTGGTCTGCTCAAGTGGGCTCAGCGGCTGTTCCCCGTGGCTCTTACCCAGAACCACATGCGGAAGATGAGTCCCACCGAGATCGAGGACGCCCTCTACGAGGCGGCCGACGCCCACTACGACAAGATCGATCTCTCGCCGATCGAGGTCTATCTCGATCCCCAGTATGGGCGCGGCGCTTTGGCCGACTGGGTCCGGTCCAAGTTCGGCATTGACTTCAAGCGGGAGGAGATTCTTTCCGGTACGGTGGCGGAAGTGACCGAGCTGATCACCCGGAAGGCGCGCGAGACATACAAGCTCCGCGAGGTTCGCTATCCGATCGAGGCGATCATCAACCGGGCCTTTGGAACGACGGGCACCGACAGCGTCTATTCCCTGCAGATCATCACCGACTGGGCGAACTCCAAGTACCGTGTGGGCTGGACGCCGGAGCGGCTGGCCGGCAAGAGCATCGACGCCATCGCCCGCGATCTCGAGAGTGTCAGCCTGGCGTTTCTCGAGGGCGGGCTGACCAAGGAGATCGACGACGCCGACAGCCGCTACCGCCACAATGCCGAGGGGTTGACTCAGTGGGCCCAGGAGCGGTTCAGCCGGGCGCTCGATCCGAAGAAGCTGACCGAACCCGACGCCGAGGCGAAGAAGGTGCTTCAGCAGGCCGGGTACGAGCTGGTCCGGTGGGAACTGACTCACCTGGAGCGGTATGTTCTGCTGCGTATTTACGACCAGGGCTGGAAGGACCATCTCCTGGAGATGGATCACTTGAAGTATGCGATCATGCAGCGTCCCATGGGTGGCGATCAGACCCACCCGCAGAGCCAGTACGCGATCGAGGGGCGCGAGTTGTTCGAGCAAATGTGGCGAACGATCCGCGACCGAGTGACCGATATTATCTTCAAGGTCGGGGGAGGCCCCGGCGGAGGTGAGGCGACCGAGACGTCGGGGACCACTGGTGGTCCGGGCGGGCTTCTGTCGCGCGCCCAGTTGCGTTACGACTCCGCGACGGGGACCGGTTTCACCAGTGCCGACCAGGAAGCCGCGATGAGGGCCCAGGGCGAAGCCAAGCCGGCCACCATTCGCCGGGATGAGCCCCGGGTCGGGCGGAACGACCCTTGTCCCTGCGGCTCCGGCAAGAAGTACAAGCAATGCCATGGACGGAAGTGATTCGCGGATCAGATGACTCAAGTGCCCGAGGAGCACACAGCGATGACGATGAAGGACAGAGAGATCACCGGCCGCTTCGACAAGAAGCGCGAGAAGGAAGCTCAGATCAAAGCGGGCCTGCCCGGCGAGGACGAACAGCCGTTGCCGCCACCGGTTCAGCCGATCCACAAGGAGAAGTCGGAGATCGGCCGCAATGATCCGTGTCCGTGCGGTTCAGGGAAGAAATACAAGAAGTGTTGCGGCAAGTAACGTGGGGTGCCGGGGCCGAGGCAACCGAATGACCGACATTCGAAAGATGTTGCGCGGTGCCGCGGTCGCATGGCTCGTGTTGATGGCGATTCCCGGTCCGCTGATGGCCGCCGACGAGGGGGCGGTATCTCGGTGGCTCGCTCAGCTCCTGGCCAAGATCATCGATCCGTGGTTCGTGTTCGGGATGGTTGCTCAGGGGGTCTTCTTCGGCCGGTTTTTGGTCCAATGGATCGTCAGCGAGAAGCGGAAACGCAGCACTGTTCCGGTCGCCTTCTGGTACCTGTCGCTCATCGGCGGCCTTCTGACCCTGGTGTACGCGGTCAAGATGGCTGAGCCGGTGTTCATGCTTGGCCAGCTTCTGGCGTGCACGATTTACGCGCGAAACCTGATGCTGATCTATGGTCGGCGGGGGAGGATCGAACAGCGACGGCGGGCGCGAGGGTTGCAGGAGGAACTGCCGGACCACGACGGCCAAGGGGCTGAGTGAGTAGGGGGTGGCTCAGGCGGGGACTGGTGGGCTGGTCAGGCGATGCCGGGTGGGCCGGCCATGGGTGGTTGGGCCCCGGTTCTCGCGACTGGGGACAGGAAAGAACGGCTGGTATGTCCTATAATACCGTTGACGGAGGATCATGGTGGACTGGATCGTTGCGGCTCTGACGGCGACGCGTAGTAACCAGATCATCGTCTGGGGCCTGATCCTGATGGGGGCCGTGGTTGTCCTGTTCGGAGGCCTCTGGTATTATCGCCGTCGCTGGCTTCAGGCGGACGACGAGGTGGAGGCCAACCGGACCCCATGGACGCTGGATGATCTGCGACAGATGCGTGAATCGGGCCAGATCAACGAGGTCGAGTATCAGACCCTCCGGGAAACGATGATCGCCGCGCTGCGGGGTGGCCGACCCAACTCCACGGCTTCTGAGGGCGGTTTATCCGATCGCTCCCGGCGGCAGGGATGGGTCGATTTTGATCTAAGGGAGCCACCTCGCGGCTGACGATAGTTAACGCGTATGCGAGCACGGACAGCAATATCGGGCCTTGGCCCGCGAGCCGAGGGAGAGGATCCAGATGGCGGGAACGCGTAGCGGACAGACTGGTGGCAGCGGCGGCAAGGGGGGTGGGCGCCGTACCACGACCTGTAGTTTCTGCGGCAAGTCGCAGCGAGAAGCCGGCCCGATGGTCGAGGGTCCGGGTGACGTCTACATCTGCGCCGCTTGTGTCGATCTCTGCCACAACATCATCAAGCAGGAGAAGCGCCGCACCGGCCCTGCCCGTCAGGCCGCTGGTTCCATTCCGACTCCCCGTCAGATCAAGGAATTCCTCGATCAGTACGTCATTGGCCAGGAGCTCGCCAAGCGCTGCATGTCCGTCGCGGTGCACAACCACTACAAGCGGCTGGCGCACAGCGATGCGGCCGACGAAGAAGACGTCGAGATCGACAAGAGCAACGTGCTTCTGGTGGGGCCGACCGGCTCGGGCAAGACTCTGCTGGCCCGTACTTTGGCGCGCATGCTGAACGTGCCGTTCGCCATCGGAGACGCGACCACGCTCACCGAGGCCGGCTACGTTGGCGAGGATGTGGAGAACATCCTGCTGCGCCTGCTCCAGAATGCCGACTACGATTTGGAGGCCGCCCAGCGCGGGATCGTCTACATTGACGAGATCGACAAGATCGGCAAGACCAGCCAGAACATCAGTATCACCCGCGACGTCAGCGGCGAAGGCGTTCAGCAGGCCCTGCTCAAGATGCTCGAGGGTACCATATCCAATATCCCGCCGCAGGGCGGTCGCAAGCATCCCGAACAGCAGTACATCCAGATGGACACCACCCACATCCTGTTCATCTGCGGCGGCACTTTTACCGGCCTCAAGGAGATCATCTCCCGCCGGATCGGGCACGCGGCCATCGGCTTCTCCAGCGAGATGGAGACCGAAGACAACGTATCGCAGCTCCGCCATCTGCTGGCCCAGGTCGTTCCCGAAGACCTGGTCGAGTTTGGCATGATTCCCGAGTTGGTGGGGCGTCTGCCGGTGATCGCTGCGTTGGAGCCGATGGGCCAGTCCACGCTGGTTCGCATCCTGACGGAGCCCAAGAACGCCCTCGTTCGCCAGTACGGTCGATTCTTCGAGATGGAAGGCTGCGAACTGGACTTCACTCCCCAAGCCCTGCAGGTCATTGCCGAGAAGGCCATGCAGCGTGACACCGGGGCCCGGGCTCTCCGGGGGGTGATGGAAGAGATCATGCTGGATGTGCTCTTCCGCCTGCCCGAGGAAGGCAACAATGGCCGCTACCTGGTGACCGAGGAGGTTGTCCGCGGCCAAGTGGACCTCTTCAGCCAGCGAACCCTGCGGAAGGAATCGGCGTAACCTTCAGTACTCCACTCGTACGATGAGTTTGCGATCCGGCTTGAGGATCCGAACGGTGTCTTTCCCTGTCTCGAAGCCGCTGGCGTCTTGTCCCTCGACGGCGACCTGCCTGATCGGCTTACCCTCGGGGTGTCGCAGTCTCAGGACAGCGGCTTTTGGCGGCGTTCTGGTGGCAGGATCGAGTTCGGCCTTGATGACTCCAGACTTGACCGAAGACTCGATCCGGTAGCTGACGGGGCCGAAGCGGGTCGGTGCGTTTTTGACGCCGACGGTCATGCCGTCCTTGAGCCACTGATCGGTTACGAAGGGAGCGAGCCAGAGTTCGTCGCCGCGCTCCATGACCATCATGAGTCGGCTCTGATGCAGCAAGTAGCCGGTTTCGTGGGTCTTGTTCCAGGCCGCCGCTCCGTGGAAATGCTCCTGCAGGGCGAGGTCTTCGGCGCTGACCAACGAAGCCAGCGCGTTGAAGTAGGAGCGGATGAAGGGCTTGACATCGTCGCGCAGGGCGTTGATCTCGGCGTTGCGGCAGTAGTATGGCTGGACTTTGGCGAAACCGCCGAAGTTGAAGGGGTCCTTGGCGTTATCCACGGCCGCATAGTCGAACCATCCGTCGGCCAGGAACTGCACGTCCTCCATGTGATCCATCATCCAGGTCACATCGCGGCTCTTCGGATCGAGCATTCCGAACGGAACCAGGTGATGGGCGCCGACTTCGATGTCGTAGCACCAACTCCGGTTGCCGTCCTGGCCCGGGAAGAAGTCGTTGAGTGGCCCGGCGCTGTGTACCTGGGAGGGGTAGCCGGGTACCCAGGTTCCGTTCTGGAGTGGATAGACGGGTGTCCGGGCCTGTGTCCAGCGGTACGCCCGGAAGATATCTTCGGTGAACCGGCCGGCCTGCTGCACGAACTTGTCGGCGTCGGGGTAGCCCACATCGACGAGGGCTTGGCCGGCCTCGCGCAGCCCGGCGCAGTAGTACCCGTTCAGGCAGAAGTGGAAGGCGAACGCGTTCCAGTCGGCCATTACGCCTGGTGGCATGAGCCCGTATTCCGGCGGTTTCTCGCCGAGCGCGTCCAGGTGGCTGGTTTTGGCTCGCTGGGCGAGGATCCACTTGCACACCCGGCCGATCTCGGGGGCGATCCGGCTGAGCCACTTCTCGTTTCGGGTCAGGCCGTAGAACTCGCCAAGCGTCCAGAGATGCCAGCCGGTACCCATCAGGGTGTAGCCGGTGGTCAGGAATCCCTCCTTGCTGAAACGCTGGATGAAGTAGTCAAAAGATCGTTCCGCGAACTCCTGATGTCCGAAGACGCCCATTCCTCGGATAATCGAGTGCGACTCGCTCTCCAGCGGGCCATAGTGGACCGAGGCGATCCACGGGGCCACGCGCCGGCCGGCCTCTTCGTTGCGGGCTGCGAGCATACAGTGGACCTGTGACGCCCGGATGATGTTGTTCAGCAACGCGTCGGGCGTTTCGATCTGCATGCTTGATGCCAGCATTTGCCGCCAGTAGGCCTTGGTCTGAGCGATCGCGGCCGCGGTGTCCACGACCGGGGGGATCTGTTCGCGGGCGGCACGAAGCAGAGGGATCACGACGACCAGCTTGGCGGCTCCGTTGGGCGGCAGCTTGCCGGTCAGTCGGGTGGCGCCGCGCCGCGTTTCGAATTTCAGGCCGCCGGGTTCCTCCGCTGTGAGGGTGGCGAGCAGCCGATCACCTGATTGGGCAAGGACGCTGGCACTGGTGGTCCTTAAGTCTGCGGGCATGCGCTTGGTGATGTCTGCCGTCACCGTCAGGACCAGAGATGCCGTTGCCTCGGCCTGTGATTCGTTGGCTAGGGTGAACTCCGCCACGCACACCGACGGGCGGGGGGCGAAGAGTGATTCGTTTCCGGTGGCCCTGTCGCCGACCGGGACCACGAAGGTCCGTTGCTGGTAGAGAATCCCCTCTTCTCGCACGCGGGTCACGGGAATGGGGTACCAGCCTTCGTCCAGTTGGCGGCTCAGACCCTCGTTCTTCCCCGAGCCGAACACCGGCCGCAGTTCGCATCCCAACTCGAGGCACTTGCTGAGCATCTGATCGTCGGTCCGCGGATCGCTGCTGAATCGGATCATGCCGTTGCGGTACACCACGCACTTGTGGTTGTCGCAGGCCAGGGAGAGCATGGTGGGCAGGACATCTTGCTGAGGGTGGTGGACCCTAGCCATCGCCTGGGCGAGTGTCTGGTCGGGCAGCTTCCGGACCCGTTCGAGCATGGTCTCTTGCCCGGTGACCTTCTTGAGGTAGTCTGGCAGCGTCACCTTGGCCGGATCGGTGGTGACAAACAGCCCGGCATCGCGAACGTAGACGCAGTCGTTCTCAAGCACGTCCTGGACGGCCACTCCGAACGCCATTTCCGGCAGCTCAAACCGAACCACGGTTCGATCCGGTTTCCATCGCCGGGACTTGGCGTAGCGTACTTTCAATCGGAGTGGTTCTTTCAGGTTCCAGTCGGCGCGGATGGCGTTCGCCCCGCCGCTGCCCAGGATCTGCCCGTTGTACAACTCGATACGGCCTTGTTGGCCGCTCTGGGCGTTCTCGAGCTGGCAGAGCAGGGTGACCTCCTCGGTTGGAGTCGGAGCCAGAGCGGTCAGTGACTTGATGATGATTGGCGTTGGGCTGGTGGGGAATAACCCGCGTAGCTTGCGTGTTGCCCCGCGCGCTTCCGGGCAACTCGACCAGTCCGGTTCGATGATCCAGCTGTTGTCGTTCTGCTGGACCTTGGCGTCCAGCGGCTTCCAGTTTCCTTGCCATGCAGACTCGCCCGTCCAGCACTGTAGCTGTACTTCGTCCAGCGAAAGCGGAGCGGCGTTCTTCGCGAACTCGACGACCAGCCGCCTGACCCTTCGTTCCTCCAGCCACTTCAGGCCGATGCAGCCGGCGTAGGTGCCGTCAGCCGGCACGGTGTAGGAACCCTGGGCGTCAGGCTTGAGCGGCGACTCGAGGTAGATGTCTTCGGCGTGGTACTCCTGGATCCGGTTGGCCCGTGATCCGTCGGTTCGCTTCGGGTCGCAGGTGACCACGCGGGCAAAGGGAGCCACGTCCAGGAGTGGTCTCGGCGTGACCGCGGTGGGATGGGCCGCCCGGATCAGCCGAGCCTCTCCCCAGTTGGCACAATCGCAGCTGATGCCGTCGCCGGCGTCGGTCACGATGAGCTGGAGTTCATGGGCCCCGCCCACCGGCACCGACACGAGCTTGGCTTCACCCCCGGACCTCATGATCCCGCTGTCGAAAAGCTGCTTGTCGTCCGCAAGGACCTGGAAGACGACACTGCCGGCGCCGGGCAGAGGTTGCACGCCGACCTCGGCCTCGAACCGCTCGTATTCGCCGGACAGATCGATCACCATCTCGCCGGAGGCGTGGTGGCCAAGGCCTTTGACGTAGGTCTTCTGGCCGATCTTCATTGGCTCTCCGGCCTGTCCGGGCGCGTGGGCGCAGGTGTTGATGCCGAGTTCGCCCCACGCCTGGAGCGTGAGCAGAAACCGTCCCGGCAACTCGGAGAGGTACTCCGTCGTCGGGCTTTTGCCGCCTGCTGAGGTCTCATTGGCCGCCTGGGCAGCGAGGCCAAGACTCAGAACTGCACAGTAAATGGTTGACAAAGCGAACATTCCAGCCTCCTTAGTGGAATAATCTCGAACACCGACCAGTCAGGAGGGATCATACCGTGTTGAAAGAGGAATGACCATCAGGGTTGCTAACACAATCCAGATTGGAGTTGACGCGATGTGTACAGATTCGATCAGCGTGAATCGTTATGCTGGACTGCTCGCCCTGCTGGCGGTGGGGGGGGCTCATCTACTCGCTGGCGAGAAGGTGTCGGCTCCGGCCCGGCTGCCAGCCGCGGTCCGAGATGGCCCGCTGAGCGGCCTGCGTCGGCTGGGGGACATGCCGCTTCGTGACACCTCCGTCTGCCGCGGGCCGGATGGAACGTGGTATCTGACGGGGACGGTTCCGCCCTTCTGGTCCTACAACGAGGGTATCAAGATATGGAAGTCCAAGGATATGGCCGCCTGGGAGCCGCTCGGGATGGTCTGGCGGTACGGCGCAAGCCCCTGGCACAAGCCTTATCTTGAAGCGAAGAAGCCGCTCTGGGCCCCGGAGATTCACTATCTGAAGGGCACCTTCTGGTTGACTTACAGCCTGCCTGGCTGGGACGGGACGGCCAAGACGTCCGGCAGCGGATTGCTCAAGAGTACCGGCGGCAGGGCGGAGGGACCTTACGTGGATGTTCAGGCGGCCGAGCGCATGGGCGATGAGATTGACGCCTCGCTTTTCGAGGACGACGACGGATCGGTTTATTTCCTCTGGCACAGCGGCAAGATCGCCCGGATGAAAGCCGACATGAGCGGCCTGGCCGAGGGTTACCACTGGCTCAAGACGACCGGTGCGGATCCGGATCCGGGTCATCACTCCGGGCTGTGTGCAGGGATTTTCGGCAAGGACTCCTTCGATCACGTCGGGCAGGAGCCGGGGCGATCTCGTGTGTACCAGCGGAATTTCATGAAGAGCGGTGGCGATGGGGGAGTGTCAGGATCAGGAAGACGGCGGGTGAACGTGAGTGGCGGTGGGCATTCGTGGGTTCG
>JAGNEZ010000034.1 GCA_018003015.1 Phycisphaerae bacterium
AGGCAATGCCGATCGCAAGCAGGGTCGCCGAGAGGACCACGGTCAGCGGTGCGGGCAGCATCGGGGAGAAGAGCAGCAGGGCGGTGGCGGCGGCCGTGAACAGGTCCTGATAGTTGCGGGTTCGAGTATTCATGTTGCTTTGCGCCTATCGTCAGCTCAGTTGGGTGCGATGGATGTCCGGTGACAATTCGCTCACGGCTGCTGCGGGGCGTCCGCCGGGGCGGAGGCGGCTCGCAAGGCCGTCGACGGGCCGGTGGGCAGGTCACCCGGCTGCACGTCGTGGACGATCAGATCCGCGTCGATGACCCGGTAGGTTGCCGCGCCCTGGGGCTGATACCAAAGGACCGGCGTCCCCGCCTGGCCGATCGGCACGTCCTTGCCTGCGTACCGGAAGTCCTCGCCGTTCTTCGGGTCGTTGATGAACATCCAGCCGCGACCCACGAGCGATATCACCTGCATCATCTGCGCCTCCTCTTGCTTCTTCTTGGTGGGGTCGAACACGGCCCGGGCCATCCGCTTTCCGGCGGCACCGGCGATCGAGACGAGGCTCAGATCGGACGGGAGCTTGCCGCCGTTGTAGTCGGCCACCGCCTTCAGCATGTTGACCAGGTCCTGCTCGGTGGCCGGGCCCAAGTCCATCTTGAAGGTCTGCGATTCATAACCCTCCGGCGGGGTGAGGCTCAGCAGCGACTCGTCCACCGGCTGATCCCAGACGAAGTCCGTCATCGTCATGGTCGTCGTGGGCAGCATGCCGACCTTCAGGGTCTGTTCCACCTGCAGTGGCAAGCGGGTCTGCGGGTCAGCCCAGATGGCCATCTCCTGCCCAGGCGTGACGACCTTGAAGCCCTTCGCGGTCCGGCCGGCGATAACCTTGTCCTCCATGGGCGCCGCGCAGGATTCGTCGAGCTGACGGAAGATGTCGAGCAGATTGAACTGCTTCTGCCCTGGCGGCAGGTTGGACATCTCCATTACCATCGCCCGCTTGGTCAACGGCTCGAGGCTCAGGCACCGGCCTTGCGACCAGTCCCAGATCATGACCATGCCGCTTGGATGGACCGACTGCCGCATCCGTCCGTCGTCCACGATGAGCACGTCGGTTGTCACCGTCTGGGCGGCCATCCCGGGCACCTGCACCACGGACGTGCCCTTGAAGCAGACCGAATGCACGCTCAGAACGGTCTTGCGAACCTCAGCGAAGGCCACCGATAATCCCCGCTGATGCAGACCCCAGAATGAGAAACTACCGAACGCAATGACCACGGCGGCCGCAACCGCCAGTTTCATCTTCGATTTCATCTGAATGATCCTCCTGAACAAGCGTGGTTGGTTTGGAGCAACGCCGCCGCCCATCCTCGCGAGTGTCTTCTCGACGAGTTCGGGCGACGGCCCATTCGGGACGTTCGCGTCCCGAAGCACGGAAACCGCACGCTCGAGCAGATCATTCCCGGGATTGTTGTGCTCAAGCGACATGACTCACCTCGATCAATTCTTTCGACCGGTGGATCCACCCAGGAATTCCTGAAGCCTGGCACGGGCCCGATGCAGGGTCACACCCACCGTGTCGATGGACAGTCCCAACTCGGAAGCGATTTCCTCATAACTCAATCCGCTCAGACACCGCAGAGAGAAGACCGCGCTTTGCTGCGGCGCCAGCTCGCAGAGCGCCGCCCGAAGACGGTCGCCCATCTCGGCGTCCAAAGCCACCTGGTCCGGGCCCGGCCCCGACGCCGCAAGCTGCTCGCAGGAGATGCCCGGCACCCTCCGGCGACCGGTCCGAATCCGGCGCCGCAAGTGATCCAAGGCCCGCGCCGTGGCCAGCCGCTGGAGCAGCCCGGGCCAGTTCGTCACTTCCCGCCGGCCGGCGTACTCGATGGCCGACACGAAGGTCTCCTGAAAGCAATCCGCGGCATCGGCGTCCTGGCCAAGCAGCCGGTAGGCGGTCTTCCACACGATCGGACCGTGTTGGCGAACGATCACCGGCCACTCGATCACTGAAGTGCACCCTTCCGTGATGGTCAGTACTGCCGTCATGCGCCCACATAGTCGCCGGCGAGCGGTCCTTTCTTACACCGAAATGCGGGAGGATGCCAAGTTTCTGTCGGATCATGAGTTGCGCAGATCGGGGGGAGTGGTCGGCAATCGGCGGCCGGCGGTCCATCTGGATCCTGAGATCTGCTCCGGTCTCCGAGATTCCGGCTTGGCCCACGCCCACGCCGACTGGGTTGCCCGGCTCAGCCCAGGCTATCACCCCCCTGACCGCCGAGCCCTGAATGCCGACCGCAGGTCGTCACTTCCGATTGTTGATTCGATGTGTCCAGAAGCAACGGAAAGGCCGCGAAAACATGCGGGGCCCAAGCATGCGAGGCGGTTCAATGCGCCCACCGTTATTCCTCCCTTCTGAATGACTTACAAGCGTTTTTTGCACGAGAACGGATCTGGTCGGTCCCGACCGGAAGCTCCGCCGCCCAGAGACGCAGAACTCAACAGACTCGCGCCAAACCTGTTGCACTCTCAGGATCAGTGGGTAGAATGGACGGAGTAGCTCCGAATGGCGCCGCCGACGTGCCTCGGTATTTGCGGGCAGAGGCCGGAGCGAATCGCGTTCACCGTCGGTGTTCGTGGAAGTGGCGGACGCTTCGCAACAAAGGGGGCGGCGAGTGGCATGATGTGGATCTTACGGCCCGGCGGAATTGGCCGCTCGTGGTAGACACATATCTTGAAATGGAGGAGAGACTATGAGGCATGGTGCATTTGCACTTCTGATCGTGCTGACCATCGGGCTGGTGCCTGTTGCGGCCAGCGCGGCGTCGGTGGTCAGCGTCAACTTCACAGGTGGCAATCCGGGCTATTCCCTGGCCCCCACCGACTTGGCAGGCAACCCTAACGTTTCGGGAAGCTACATCAGCAATTGGAACAACGCCATGGGTGCTTCAGCCACGGATCTGGCCCTGGTTGATAGCGCCAATGCCGCCACTAGCCTGCGGCTGAGCTACTCGACTGACTTGGGCACGTGGACGCTGCCCAGCACCAGCGGCGGGGCCAATCTGTCCGGCGGGGCCAACCCGCAGATGATGCAAGGCTATCTCGATGCGGCCGACGCCGGCCGAGTGACGATCACCGGCCTGGCCGGCTACTTCAAGTCGTTCCAGGTAGCCATCTTCTTCGACGGCGACAATGGCGGCAACTGGCGTGTCGCTCAGTACACCATCATCGACAACGCCACCAGCTCGCAGCTCTTCCAGGGCTCGGGCGAAGACAGTGAGGGCGTCGATTTCAACGCCGGCGGCGGCGCGAGCGGAAACGAGAACCCTGACGGCCTCTTCCAGGTCCCCGTGTCCGAGGGAGACGGGAATCAGATGTGGCCGGCCAGCCCGAACAACGGCGAGGGCAACTTCCTGCTGACGGATGCTTTGACCGCCGACAGCATCACGATCCAGATGGGGGGGACCGCTGGCGATATTCATCGCGCGCCGATCAACGGGCTTCAGTTCATCGGCGAGCCGATTCCCGAGCCGGCGTCGCTGGTCCTTTTGGGTCTGGGCCTCTGCGGGCTGCTGGCCCAGCGCAAGAGGGCGTGAGGCCTCGGGACATTGAGTCAGAACAGATCGTCGGCGGCGGCCGCGTCTTCGTCGCGGCCGCCGCCGTATTGACTTGGGGGAAAAGAGTAGAAACCTCGGCTCATGTCCCCTTGGGGGTGCGTCCCGTTTTCCGCACTGCAAGCGGCTGCCCTGCGGTTGTCCCCAGTCGAAGTCCGGCTCGCCGGGCAGGCTGCCGTGCACGTCTCGATACCAAATTCCCTGGGCGCTGTTGGCCGTTGGACGCTGAGCGCTCCCTGCAAGATGAAGCCAAACGTGCTCACCAATGGGCACGGTGGAGCCAGACCAGGTTGTCGACGAACCCCCCCAGTTTCCAGTCGTTGGAGGCCAGGCGTTCGCCGACACAGCGGGAGACGCCTGGAAAGTGCTTGATGTCGTGGAAGGCGACGGTGGCCTTGGGGCCGAGCCATGGCTCGAGCCTGGCCCAGTCGATGCTCACCGATTCATAGCTGTGATCGCCGTCGAGGAAGAGGAAGCCGAGGGGGGCCTCGAAATCGCCCGGCTCCAGCAGTTCGCTGCGTTTGCGGATCGGGCGGATCACCGGGCCCAGGCCGCGGGTGTTGCTTTCGAAGACGGCGAGGGTGTCCTGCAAACCCTCGGGCATGGTCTCGTTGCCCCAGGTGTCGACGCAGTAGAGCCGGCCGGCGATTTGGCTGATGGCCGTGCCGATGTAGCAGGCGGAGGCTCCGAAGTGCGAGCCGACCTCGAGGGCGATAGTGCCAGGCGGGCAGGAGCGGGCCAGGCGATACAGCGTGACCAGTTCGACCGGGCTGCAGTAGGAGAAGATCGCCCCGGCGTTGCTGCCGGTGGCGGCGGATACGCGGCGGGTGACGAGCTCGAACTCGGACGGTCTGATCGCGCGCCGGGCGAAGGTCGTCAGTCGATCCAGGAGGGAGGGGGGGGCGGTGGGGCGCCACGAAGCGGGTTTGACTGCAGCGGTCTGGGTCATGGGTGGTAACCTTTCAGCAGGAAGCGGATGGCGCCTTCCATCTGGCCGAGGCGGAAGTGGAATGCGATGCGGTAGTCCGGGCTCAGCGCTTGGGGCGCGATCAGCCGGTAGTGGAGGTACTCGCGTGCGACGCGGCTGAACATGCGGAGGTGATCCCAGAACAGTCGGGTCCGCCAGGTCAGTGTGTCCTGCCGGTTGAACTGGAGCGATTTGCAGATCGGGCGCGACTGCCCGAAGCCGCGTTGCAGGCGGCAGAGATACGGCACGGACAGTCGATGCCGGGAGATGAAGTGTTCCAGGCTCATGGCCGGGTTGTACCATAGTTCGTAGCCGGTGTTCCGGATGCGGAAGACGATCTCAGTATCGCCGCCGGCGGTAAGATGTCTGCCGCTGCGGTCGGTGAGGATTCCGGCATCGAGCCAGCCGCAATCGCGCAGGGCCTGGCGTCGCAGGACGAGTCCGGCGCCGACCAGATGCGCGGGGCTGGCCGTGGGCTGAATGCGGAGGGGCTGGTTGCCGTAGTCCTGCTCGGCGAAGCTGGCCCGGTATCGGGCGACGGTCTGGTCGGGTGGGATCTCCCACGCGACGCGGGTTCGGCCGCCGATCGCGCCGGCTTGGGGGTAAGCGTTGCAGAACGCGATGGTCTGGCGGACCCAGTCGGGGGCGATGAAGCAGTCGTCGTCGATGAGCGCGATCCACTCGGAGTCGGTCTCGGCCACGGCCCGGCGGCGGGCGTAGGTCAACCCCTGCCGGCATTCGAGCACGCGGCGCAGGCCGGGGATGTGTCCGGCGGCCGCATACCGATCCACGACTGCGGCGGTGTCGTCGGTGCTGTTGTTGTCGATGACGAGCGTAGACCAGTTTTTGGAGGCATAGTCCTGGTGCTGGATGGCGGCCAAGGCGCGATCCAGCAGTCGGGCGTTGTTGTAGGTGCAGATCGCGAGCGTCACCTGGTCCATATCAGGCTGCTCCCTGCCTGGCGGCGTCGAGCTCGTGGCTCTCCCACTGGAGGGCCGGAGAGATCACCCCGCGCCGGCCGTCGGCGCCGGGACTGTTGACCGGGGACACCTCGAAGCGGATGGCGTCCTCGACGCGATCCAGGACGCGGCTGCTCTCCTGGTGGACGCCCACGGCGATGTCGTAGTAGCCGGGCTTCCACACGTCGCCGGGCAGATGGCAGAGGGTCCGGCAGCGACCGGGTCGGCGGACGAGCGGTACGCTGCCCGGGCAGTCCTGTTCGGCGGACACGAACACGGCCACATCCATGGCGTTCTTGAGGGTCAGGTTAAACGTAGCCCCGTAGACCGGCCGCCGGACGATGCTGTCGATCTCCACCGCGAGGGGTGGACCGAAGGGCACGGTCGGGGTGCAAGAGCCATCTCGGCCGATGAGCCGCACGCCGGTGATCTGGACCAGCTTGGCCGGGTCCAGGTCGCGGTCGGAGCATTTCCACTCGCTGTGTCCCCTGGAGATGGTGGTAAGGTACTGCTGGATTACTGCGGAGGGTTTTCCCATTCCGGCCACCTCCCCGTTCCTGAGCCACAAGCAGGAGGTGCACTGGCGGGCCATGACGTCCATGTTGTGGCTGACCAGCAGGATGGTGCGGCCCTGGCGGGCCACGGTGTCCATCTTGCCCAGGCATTTGTTCTGGAAGGCCACGTCGCCGACGGCCAGCACTTCGTCGACCAGGAGGATCTCGGTGGCCAGATGGGCGGCGACGGCGAAGGCCAGGCGGACGTACATACCGCTGGAGTAGTGTTTGACCGGGGTGTCGACGAACTTCTCCACTTCGGAGAAGGCGACGATCTCGTCGAAGCGGGCATCGATCTCGGCCTTGCGCATGCCGAGCATGGCCCCGTTGAGATAGACGTTCTCGCGGCCGGTGAGTTCGCGGTGGAAGCCGGTTCCGACCTCGAGGAGGCTGGCCAGCCGGCCGTGAACGCGGGCCCGGCCGCCGGTCGGGTCGGTGATTCGGGAGAGGATCTTGAGCAGGGTGCTCTTGCCGGCCCCGTTGGGTCCGATGATCCCGAGCACCTCGCCGGGCTGGACCTGGAAGGACACATCCTTGAGGGCCCAGAATCGGCGATCCTCGGCCGGCGGTTTGCCCTTTGCCCGCAGGCGACGGAACGGATACCTCACCGCATTGGCCAGCACGGTGTTGAGGCGGCGGTCGCGGCGTTTGCGGGCCCCGAGCTTGTACTGCTTGGACAAGCGCTCAACGATGATGGCCGGTTGGCTCATGCGACTCCCTTTGCCAGTCGGGTCCACGGCCCCGACGCGCCTCTATGCCACGTCCACGAAGTGCCTCTCCGTCCGATAGAAGAAGTACAAACCGAACAGGAAAACACCTACAGCGATCACCGCCGAGAAGCTCAGGGACAGCCAGTTGAACGGCTGGTTCAGCAAGGCCGAACGATACGCATCGATGATCCCGGTCATGGGGTTGACCATGAGCAGCCAGCGGAGCTTGCCGGGCACGAGGTCGGCCGGGTAGATCACCGGACTGACGTACATCCATGCGCCCATCAGGGAGCCGATGACGAAGCGGACATCGTGGTACATGACGGTCAGGCCGGCGAGGAGGTAGCCGATGCCGAGGGCGGTGATGACGGTGAGCAAGACCAGGACGGGCAGGAGCATCACAGACGCCCCGGGCAAGTAGCCGTAGCCGAGCATCATGCAGCCGTAGATCAGGAAGCTGATGGCCAGGCTGGTGAGTTCGGCGAAGACACTCGAGGTTGGCAGGATCACGCGGGGAAAGTAGACCTTGGACAGCAAGTGGGCGTTGTTGAGCAGGCTGCCGGTGGCTCCGAGCACGGCGGCGGAGAAGAAGGTCCAGGGGAGCAACCCGGCATAGAGGAAGAGGGGGTAGGGTGCGCCCTGGGAGGGCATTCCGGCCAGCTTGCCGAAGACGAAGGAGAAGACGACCAAGTTGGCCAGGGGCCGGAGCACGGCCCAGGCTGGTCCGAGGACGGTCTGTTTGTACTGGACTTTGATGTCCCGCCAGACCAGGAAGTAGAGCAGCTCGTGGAAGCGAAGGAGCTCCTTGAAGTCGACGGCCTGCCAGCCGAAGCGGGGGCGGATGTCGAGGGTCGGAAGGCTGGCCGGGGTGGTCGCCGCGTCGGGGGTCGGGGGCAGGGTTGAGGCCGCCCCGGCATGGCCGGTCGCGAAGTCCAAAGGTATCGTACTCATTGCGGCGCTGTTCCTCGCGGCCCGTGGATAGGTCATAAGATCATTATTAATAAGATCTTACAATCTATACAGCCTTGTTTCATCGTTCCGGCGGCAGACCATCCGCGTGGAGCGGTTCGATGGACCTACTCGTTTATCGGAGGTGCGGAGGGCGCGGATTAGTTACAGATCGTTGTCATGGCGTAGTTACAGGTCGTCGTCGTAGAGCATGTCGGGCACGCCGTCGTCCTTGAGGGCGGTGGAGCGGAGGCGTTCGGCCTCGGCTTCTTTCATGGCCTGCCACTGCTCGGGGGTGATGACGATTTCGCGGGCCTGGCTGCCCTTGTATTCGCCGACGATGCCGGCGGCGGCCATTTCCTCGATGAGGCGGCTGGCCCGGGAGTAGCCCACGGCCAAGCGGCGTTGGAGGAGGCTCACGCTGCCGCGTTTGGTTTCCAGGACGATCTCGACGGCCTTGTCGAAGAATTCGTCGCGTGGCCCGTCGGTGCTGATTTCCTGGTTGCGGAGCTGGATGAGTTCGGGGTGGAACTCGGGGGCGCCGCGTTCCTTGAGGAAGTTGATGACGGACTTGAGTTCGGCGTCTTCGAGGTAGGTGCCCTGGGCGCGCATGAGTTTGGAAGATCCTGGTGGCAGGTAGAGCATATCGCCCTGACCCATGAGGACCTCGGCCCCGTTCTGGTCGAGGACGATGCGGGAGTCCATTCGTGATGCGACGCGGAACGCGATCCGGCAGGGCAGGTTGCTCTTGATGAGGCCGGTGACGATCTTGGCTTCCGGCCGCTGGGTGGCCACGATGATGTGGATGCCGACTGCCCGGCTCTTCTGGGCCAAGCGGGAGAGATGGAGCTCGACCTCTTTGGCCGAGAGCATCATCATGTCGGCCAATTCGTCGATGATGATGATGATGTAGGGGAGGTGTGAAGGGATCTGGGCCTCTTCCTCGGGGGTGGTTGGCTGGAACCGCTCGCGTTTTTCCTCTTTGGTGAGCCGGTTGTAGGCGGCGATATTGCGGACGCCGGCCTCGGCCAGGAGGGCGTAGCGTTCATCCATTTTGACCGTGGCCCACTCCAGGATCTTCTCGGCGCGTTCCATCTCGGTCACGATGGGGCACATCAGGTGGGGCACTTCGCGGAACATGCTCATTTCGACCATCTTGGGGTCGACGAGGATGAGTTTGACGAGGTCTGGTCGCTGGGTCATGAGGATCGAGATGATGATCGAGTTGATGCACACGCTCTTGCCCGAGCCGGTGGTGCCGGCGATGAGCATGTGTGGCATCTTGGTCAGGTCGCTGACCAGGGCTCCGCCGCTGGCGTCTTTTCCGAGGAACAGAGGAAGCTGCATCTTCTGGGCGGCGGCGCCGGCCAGGGTCATGAGTTCCTTGATGCGGACCTTTTCCTTATCGAGGTTAGGGACTTCGATGCCGATGGTGTTCTTGCCGGGGATAGGGGCGACGACGCGGACGCTGGGGGCCTTGAGTGATCGGGCGATATCGTTGGCCAGGGAGGAGATCTGACTGACCTTGACGCCGGGGGCGACGGAGATCTCGAACATGGTAATGACCGGCCCGGTGTCGATTTCGACGACCTTGGCTTCGATCTTATAGTCGAGGAGAGTCTGTTCGAGGATGCGGGCTTTTTCGCGGACCAGGGCTTCCTGGTGGGAGGTGAAGGTGTACTCCGGCTCCTGGAGGACGGTGATGGGCGGGTAGGTCCATTCGGCCAGCTCGGTCGGATAGGGTTTGGTGACGGGTGGCGGCGCGGCCGCGCCTGGTTTGGGTGGCTGTGACGCCCGAATGATCATCCGGGGTTCAGGCGCGGTGTCCGGGCTCTCGTCCTCGGACTCCTCGTCGGCCTCGCCGGTTTCGGTGTTCTCCGCGTCCTCGACTTGGGTCTCTTCGTCCTCCTCTTCGGCGTCTTCTTCTTCGACCTGGGCCGAGTCTTGCGTCTCGTTCTCGCACTCGCCTTCGGTTGTCTCGTCGGTCGGTTCTTCCTCCTCGGGGTCGGCCGGGGCCTCGAGCGGGCTCTTTTCCTGCTGATCCGGATCGAGGACGGCGGTGCCGGTTTCCTTGACGGCTGCCCGCTTGGGAGTGGTCTTCGATTCGGTTTTCTTGACGTCGGCCTTGTCCCCGGAGTTTCGGCCGGGGTTGATCCTCAGCTCGGCGGAGCCGGAGCCTCGTCCGGGGCCGGCGGTTCCACCGGCCAGGGCGGGTTGTCGGCGTCCGGGCAGCATGGTGGCGAGTCGTTGGAATGGTGCGGTGAGCCGGGCGGCCCAGGGCGTTCTGGGCAGGCGTTGGCGGACCTCCTCGGCCAGTTCCTGGATCTGTCCGCGGCGTTCGCGGATGGCCTGGGGGATGCGGAGGATCAGGCCCTCGGTGGTGAACAGGAGGCCGACCAGACAGAGGTATGCCAGGACGGGCAGGGTACCGATCTTGAATGAGCTGACCAGCCATGTTGCCAGGAGGTAGCCGAGTACGCCTCCGCGGAGTTCGGGCCAACGGGGTGCCTCGGATGCCTCGAAGAAGAGCGAGCAGAGCGAGCTGAATGGCCAGGCCAGGTCGGAGCGGAAGGCCCAGCTGAATGGCCAGGGGAGGTTCTGGACCTCGGCGACGGAGGGGGTAAGCAGGTGGAAGCAGACGGAGGTGACGGAGATGAGTACGGCCACACCGATGACCCGCTGCCAGAGGGATGGCAGTCGTCCGACTCGGGCGAGCACGCCGATGGCCGCGGTCAGTCCGGCGACGGCGGCGTAGGCTCCGCCTCCGAAGTAGACGAACATATGGTAGGCGATCCAGGCTCCGGCTCGCCCGCCGTCGTTGTTGGCCGGTGTGGGGTGGGGCCAGTTGTGGGGGCTGGGCCAGTCGGTGGGGTCGAAGCTGAGGATACTCAGCCAGAGGAAGGCACAGACGATGAGCGAGAGCAGGATCACACATCCGCGGATCAGCTGTCTTCGTTCCTGAGAGGTGGTCATAACGGGCGTTTCCTCCGTGTCACGCCGGCCAACACCGGAACAGGCGGTATCGTATCTGTCCGCTGCTGGAGTGCCAGGACCGGTTGCCGGATTTCCGGCAGTTTTTCGGGTTGACCCGTTCCGGCGCAGACCGCTAGCCCGGGCACGGGCGCACCCGAATGAGTGAATATCGGACCCGTCTGCTTTGGTGCTGCAGGATTTTCGGTGGTGGGTGGTGGGGTGGGTTTGTTGGGGGACGCGGGCTGCCGAACGAAGCCAATGAACCGGGGTGGGACGGGCGTTTTCGACCGCGCCAGGGCGGTTTTGTCGGGTGGGAGGTCAGGATCTTGGGCGCCAAACGAAGCCAATGCAGCAGTTCCAAGCGGGTCGTCCGATGGCGGGTTGGGGGCGGCGTGGAGGCCCTTGAACCCCACCGGTTGTTGCCGGCGGCCGGGGACGAGTCGTTGCGGGGTGTCTCCGGCGGGTTAGCGGGTGACCGACTGGGGCGGGGCGATCCGCTGCGCTGATAACACGGCGGGTGTCCCGGTGGTGTTTGTCGGGGGCTTGGGTGGGCGGAGTGTGGAGGGTGGAGAAGTGGGGTTGGAGGGAGGTGTCGTGGGGGTGGAGGCTGGTTAGCAGGCCATCCGGGACGGGGCCCGGATGGTCTGCCCGGCGGTCGATTGGGAAGGTGCCCAGGTGAACGGAGGGCTCAGTTGTCCTTGGTTTGGAGCACGCGGTAGATCAGTGCTCCGAGGATGGCCCCGGCGATGGGTGCCACCCAGAACAGCCACAGTTGGGCGACAGCCCAGCTGCCCATGAATACGGCCACGCCGGTGCTTCTGGCCGGGTTGACTGATGTGTTGGTGACGGGAATGCTGATCAGGTGGATGAGGGTGAGGCCGAGGCCGATGGCGATGGGGGCGAAGCCTGGGGGGGCTTTTTTGTCGGTGGATCCGAGGATGATGAGGAGGAACATCATGGTCATGACGATTTCGCAGACCAGGCAGGCATAGAGGGAGTAGCCGCCGGGGGAATGTTCGCCGAATCCGTTGGACGCGAATCCGCCGGACAGGTCGAAGCCCTTTTTGCCGCTGGCGATGAAGAACAGGACTCCGCCGGCGGCGATGGCCCCGAGGACCTGGGCGAGGATGTAGGGGACGAGTTTGGCGGCCGGGAAGCGGCCGCCGACGCACAAGCCGACGGAGACTGCGGGGTTAAGATGGCAGCCGGAGATATGCCCGATGGCGAAGGCCATGGTGAGGACGGTCAGGCCGAAGGCGAGGGACACGCCGAGCAGTCCGATGCCGACGTTGGGGAATGCGGCGGCCAGCACGGCGCTCCCGCAGCCACCGAGCACCAGCCAGAATGTCCCGAAGAACTCTGCCCCAATCGGTTTCATGATTTCTCCTTTCTTTCGCGAGGATCTGTGGTGGTGATGAGTCGCGTGGGCAGGATTATAGGACCTCGGGGGGGTGAGTCAAGGGCGGTGGTGGGGCAGGTGGTGGGGGCTTCGGGATGGTTTTCTTGACAGGGGTGGTAGTGGAGCTAGTGCTCCGTCAGTCCTGAAGCTCAGGGTATAGCCGACGAACCTTGATCCGTGCGTCCGCGGTGGTGAACGGCCAGTCGATTGCCGCCCGGCTGTGGTTCCGATCCGTCTGCTATACTCACATCTGATCGACCAGCCTCAGCTTGTCCGGGATTCGGCCGCCCATGTACTGTCGGGAGGGGATCCCGAGTTCGATCTCGGCCATGTTCAGCCGGCTTCCGCGCTTGGTCGTGTAAACCACCGCCAGCCGATCGATCAACCGCCGCGATCTCATGAGCCTGACCGAGGAGTGCGCCAGGGTCACGGGCATCGCGTACATCATGGAGTGCGACCGTGAGGAGACGGAGGCGATCCTCCACTCCTGACTTTCCAGGCCGGGGGCGCAAGTGAAGGGCTGACACCAACCACTGAACCGGGTCCGGCAGGCGAGGGTCGGGCCCGGCCTGTCGATTTCGGGGTCATGGCCTGTGATGGTTGACCAGGTGGCGTGGCTGAGGCCGATGCACCTCTTCTTGTTTCCCCAGGGCTGGATCTGGAGCAGAGGGGGCTGCTGTCCAGAACAGGGTGTAGCCTAAGTCCTTGATTCAAGCATTCTTGCCTTCAACTGCAGGCAACTCGGTGATATTCGGTGGTTCTGAAATACGGTTCCATAGAATGGAATCGGACAGCCTTCTCTAGGAGGTATTCTCAAATACGGCCCAACCGCTCACGGGATGCGGTAAAAAGTGCATAGAAATCGGTAGTACGAACAACCGTCAGCACGGTACAATAGCAGTTGCGCAGACCGCTCGGCAGTTCGGTAGTGGAGTGGGTCGAGGTGCTTAGTCGGCGTCGGGCCAGATTCGCGGTGGAGGCGTTTCTCACCGGCCAAGCGCTCGTGTAGGGTCCAGCTCGGACAACAAGGACAGGGGAAATGAAATGCGCTCCTTCGACACTCTGATTGTATCCATGCATCGTTTCGGCGGTTTTGGGGCACGGGCCGGCATCGCTTTGATGCTGCTCGCCCTGCCGGCGCTGGCGGTGGATACTCACTTCACCGGTGGCGGCGACGGCATCAACTGGACGAGCGTCAACAATTGGGACAACGGGCAGCCGACCAACAACAGCTTCAACGTCTTCATCGACCAGGGCGGAGCGTTCAGCGTACAGCTCAACGCTGACCGCACGATCAACGGTTTGACCATTGGTGGCGATGATTCTCTGTCGCTCCTCAACGGCTCCTTCCTCACCTTCGACGGCAGCCTATTGAACGACGGTACGCTCGCGGTCAACGCAGGCGGAAGTGCCACCAGGCTGGTCTTTCATGGCGGCGCGATTGGTGGCGCGGGTAAGATCGTGTTGAACGGCGCAAACGCGCAAATCAGTGGTTCCGGGACCATGACGCAACAGGTCGGCCACATCATTTCCGGCTTCGGCAGCATTGGACTGAACGTCGTCTCCCTGATCAACGCTGGTGTGATCGACGCCGACTCAGCAGGCAACGCGCTGGTCCTCGACCCCGCCAATACGGGCGCGGCTCTCACCAACAGCGGCACGCTGCGGGCGTCCAACGGCGGTCTTCTGCAGCTCACCGGCAGTGGCGGCGGCGGCTTCCACAACACCGGCGGCAGCATCCTGGCCACGGGCGCTGGCTCCGAGGTCCAGCTCTTCAGCAGTGCGGCCATCGACGGCGGCACCCTGAGTACGGCCGAGGGCGGCGTCATCCGCAACGCCACAAACCAGTCCGCTTTCCTCAGCAATCTGACCAACGCCGGCACCTTCATCGGCAACAACAACAGCACGACTCACATCGCGGGCACGATGACCAACAACGGCTCGATGACTCTGGCTGCCAGCGTCTCTCAAACCGATCTGGCCGTGGACGGAGACACTCTGTTGACCGGCAACGGAACGCTGGTATTGAGTAGCGTGGATGCCAACAACAACGCCCGCGTTGTCGGCTCAGGAATCCTCACCAACGACGTCAATCACGTCATCCAGGGTCAAGGCCAACTCGGCGCCAACGTCATCGGCATCATCAACAACGGACTCGTGGATGCGAACGTTACCGGGAAAGCACTCGTGATCGATCCCGCCAACACGCCCACCGCCATGATTAATGGCGGGACGCTACGTGCGTCCAACGGCGGGCTTCTGCAGCTCACCGGCAGCGGCGGCGGCGGCTTCCACAACGACGGCGGCAACATCCTGGCCACGGGTGCCGACTCTGAGGTTCAGCTCTTCAGCAGTGCGGCCATCGACGGCGGCACCCTGACGACCGCCGAGGGCGGCGTCATCCGCAACGCCACAAACCAGTCCGCTTTCCTCAGCAATCTGACCATCGCCGGTACCCTCATCGCCGACAACAACAGTACGACTCACATCGCGGGTACGATCACCAACAACGGCTCGATGACTCTGGCTGCCAGCAGCTCTACTACCGGTCTGGCTGTTGACGGAGACACCCTTCTCACCGGCAGCGGCGTGCTGACATTGAGCAGCCTGAATACCCAAAGCAATGCCCGTGTCATTGGCTCAGGCACTCTCACCAACGACACCGGCCACATCATCCAGGGCCAAGGCCAGCTCGGCACCAACACCGTTAGCATGATCAACAACGGACTTGTCGATGCGAACATCAGTGGGAAAGCTCTTTGGGTTGACCCCGCCAACGTCGCGACTGGCCTGATCAATGTCGGTACGATGCGGGCGTCAAACGGCGGGATTCTGCAGCTCACCGGCAGTGGCGGCGGCGGATTCCACAACGACGGCGGAACCATCCTGGCCACGGGCGCCGGCTCGGAGGTCCAGCTCTACAACAGTGCGGCCATCGACGGCGGCACCCTGGCGACTGCCGACGGAGGTGTCATCCGGAACGACACGGACGAGGCCGCGTATCTCAGAGATCTGACCAACGCCGGCACCTTCATCGGCAACAACAACAGCACGACTCACATTGCGGGCACGATTACCAACAACGGCACCATGACCGTCAATGCTGGTGTTAGTACGACGAACCTGAACGTCGATACCGCCGCGACGTTGGCCGGGAGCGGAAGCGTCACTCTCAGCGGCGCGAACGCCCGGGTCGTCGGCACCGGCATGCTCACCAACACCGCCGGCCACACGATCCAGGGCCAAGGCAACCTCGGCGTGAACACCATCGCCTTGGTCAACGAAGGTCTCATCGACGCCAATGTTACCGGCGCAGGCCTGGTCGTGGATCCCGCCAACGTCCCTACCGGTGTGACCAACGCCAGCACGATGCGGGCGTCGAACGGCGGGTTGCTGCAGTTCACCGGCAGCGCCGGCGGCGGATTCCACAACGACGGCGGAACCATCTTGGCCACGGGCGCTGGCTCCGAGGTTCAGCTCTTCAGTAGTGCGACCATCGACGGCGGCACCCTGAGTACGGCCGATGGCGGCGTCATCCGGAACGCCACGAACGAGGCCGCGTATCTCAGAGATCTGACCAACGCCGGCACCTTCATCGGCAACAACAACAGCACGACTCACATTGCGGGCACGATCACCAACAACGGCACCATGACCATCAACGCCGGCGCCAGTACGACGAGTCTGAACGTTGATACCGCCGCGACGCTGACCGGAAGCGGAAGCGTCACTCTCAGCGGCGTGAACGCCCGAGTTGCGGGCACCGGCATGCTCACCAACACCGCCGGCCACACGATCCAGGGCCAAGGCAACCTCGGCGTGAACACCGTCGCCCTGGTCAACGAAGGTCTCATCGACGCCAATGTCACCGGCGCCGGCCTGGTCGTGGATCCCTCCACCGTTCCCACCGGTGTGACCAATACCAGCACGATGCGGGCGTCGAACGGCGGGTTGCTGCAGTTCACCGGCAGCGCCGGCGGCGGATTCCACAACGACGGCGGAACCATCTTGGCCACGGGCGCCGGCTCGGAGGTCCAGCTCTACAACGGTACGGCCATCGACGGTGGTATTCTGACGACTGCCGACGGAGGCGTCATCCGGAATGCCACGAACGAGGCCGCGTATCTCCGAGATCTGACCAACGCCGGCACCTTCATCGGCAACAACAACAGCACGACTCACATTGCGGGCACGATTACCAACAACGGCACCATGACCATCAATGCTGGTGTTAGTACGACGAACCTGAACGTCGATACCGCCGCGACGTTGGCCGGGAGCGGAAGCGTCACTCTCAGCGGCGCGAACGCCCGGGTCGTCGGCACCGGCACGCTCACCAACGCCGCCGGCCACACGATCCAAGGCCAGGGCAACCTCGGCGCGAACACCATCGCCCTGGTCAACGAAGGTCTCATCGACGCCAACGTCAACGGCGCTGTGCTGGTCTTGGATCCCTCCATCACCTCCACCGGCGTTACCAACAATGCTGTTCTTGAGGCCAGCGACAGCGGCATCATGCAGCTCACCGGCAGCGCCGGCGGTGCCTTTACCAACAACGGCATCATGCAGGCACTCGACGGCTCCACCATCCAGACCATCAACGGAGGTGTCGTGACCAACAACATCGCCGGAACGCTTACCGGCGGCACCTATCGTTCCGTCTCCACCGGTAATGCTGCCAGCGTCGCCCTCAACGGGCCGGGCATCTCCACGATCGCCGCCAACACCACCGTTGAACTCTCGGGCGCGACCGCCACCATGACCTTTGGCGGCACGAACCTGCAAAGCTCGCTGGCCACCAACAACGGCACATTGAAGGTCCACGATGGCCACACGTTCAGTATGGCCAACGCCCTGACCAACAATGGCCTAGTCAGGCTAGGAGGCACCGATTTGGCCGATGCCGTGCTCAACAGCGGCGGGAACATCACCAACAGCGCTACCGGCGAGGTTGCCGGCCACGGTACGATCGAGGACACCATTTTCAACTCCGGCCTCGTCCGAGCCGCCGGCGGCACGCTGACCATGCACGGCCTGATCGACGGACAGTCGGGTACGATTCAGATCGACCCCGGGGCGTCACTCGACCTGTCCGGCGCGGGCGGCGATTCCGACGCCGACTTCCTCACCCACAACGGCGTGAACCTCAACCTGGGTGCCAACAATGTCCTCGTCCGGAAGGACTACACCAACGCCGGCTTTGGCACGGGCAACAGCTTCAACGGCCGGGCCAATGTGACCGGCACGGGACTGATCCTGGCCGATCCGGCGGTAGCCCAGGCACTCAACGGCGATGTCTCCGGCGGAACCGGCGCTGGGCCGAGTATGGACTTCGGCAACATTCGGGTGGGCGACAGTGCGACCAAGAGCTACGCGGTGAACAATGTCGGGGCAGCAGGTCCTGTCCTGCGTGGTGCCCTCCAGACTGACAACACTGCCGGCAACGGCGGCAACATCACCGACTCCCGTCTCACTGGCAGCGGCGTGACCGCCCAGAACTACGGCGTCCTTGGCAACAACTCGGCCAGCGGCAGCTTTGACGTGACCTTTGCGAGCACCTCCGCCGGCGCTCTGACCGGCCAGCAGGTTGCCATCGTCAACAACTTCGACAACGTGGCCGACCAGACCCTCACCATCACCGGCGCTGCCTACAATCCCGCGGTTGCCAGGATTGCGCCCAGTGCCATTAACCTGGGCAACTTCCACGTGGGTGACGTTGTTCCAGGGCAAGCCATCAGTATCTCGAATGCCGCGCCGGCCGGCCCCTACAGCGAAGACTTGCGAGCTCAGAACATCATGGCCAACCCGGATGCAGTGCTGGGGGCAGGCAGCCCGTCAGCGGTCGATGTGCTCGCCGGGGCGACCAATACGGAGGTTTCCGTGTCGATCGGCACGGCAACCGCCGGCAGCAAGACCGGCAAGGTCACGATGGATCTCATGTCCAACGCCACGGTGGGCGGTGTCTCCATTCCCGGCCTGAGCCCCTTGTCGCTGGGGCAGGGAGAAGTCAAAGTCAATGCGACGGTGTACCGCCTTGGGGTCCCATCAGTTGCCACGCCGGTCGATCTCGGCGAGTTCCATGTCGGCGGCTTGGCCGTCGGCAGTGCGGTTGTGGGTAACACCGCCGTCAATGACGGCTACTCTGAATCGATCAAGGCACAGATCGCCAGTTTCTCGCCCGACATCATCGCCGCGAGCGGTACGGCGACGGTCGCACCCGGGGGCAACAGCGGCGGAAGCCTCACCGCCCAGATCAGCACGGCCACTGCGGGCGCCAAGAGTGGTACGGTGAGTATCAAGCTCGGCTCGCTGGCCGCCGCAGCCGGGTTGGCCGATACGGACCTCGGTTCACAGAACGCGGCGTTCACCGCCAAGGTTTACAACCTCGCCGCTCCGGTGGTGAACAACATCCAGCCGATCGACTTTGGCATTATCCATGTCGGCGACACTGTCTCAACGGCACTTTCGATCACTAATGGTGCTGCGGGCGGCGGCTTCTCCGAGAACCTCAACGCGAGCTTCGGGACTCCTGATAGCGGCATTACCACGAACGGCGGGTCCATCTCGCTGTTGACGGCCCAGGCCGTCGATTCGATATCCATGGCGATCGCGGTGAATACGCTCACGAACCGGATCGTCAGCGGGAGGGTGCCGATCAGCCTCCAGTCCGATGGCACCGGCGTGAACAGCCTGGGACGAACCGACCTCGGTATACAGAGCGTCAATGTGCAGGCTCAAGTCAACAGCTACGCCGATGCCCTGTTCAGCATGATTTCTGGCGACGGCAACTTCATCATGAACAGTGTTACCGACTACTCGCTGGACCTTGGAACAGTCATGCAGAATGCTGCGGACCCAACCACCATGCTGAGCCTGCTCAACGACGTGCATGGGCCAGCGGACGATCTGGCGGGCTCCTATGTGCTGACCGCATCGGGGTTTGCGCTGAGCGGGTTCGAGGATTTCTCCGGGCTCACGGCAGGCAGTTCGATTGCGGACCTGAGCGTGGCCCTCAACACAGCCAACCTGGGACAGATGACCGGCACCATCACCCTGACGCCTCGGAGCGAGAACGCCTCCGGCTTCAGCGGTTTCCAGCCGGACATTCTGATCCATCTTTCCGGCGAAGTTGTGCCTGAACCGTGCTGCCTTGCCTTGTGCCTGCTGTCCGCAGGAATACTCCTTGGGCGTGCGAAAGGCCGTCGGCGGTGAGCGTCCGGCAGGCTGCATGACGAGCAACCGGCACCGGGAGGTGCTAGAGTCGGTTTCACCAGGCTCAGAGAACGGGGGCAAAACACACAGGCGGATTGTCGCGTTGGCCGGTTTCCCTCTGGCAAACCGCCGAACGGGGGTTATGATACCACTTCATCTGTGGCACGTGTCGCAGGCCTTGGCGGGAGCGGGCGCGGCTTCCGTGGGGCAGAGCGAGGAAGGGGTTGGCCATGAGCATCGGCCGGCCCCGGGATGGCACCATTCATCATTGGAAGGAGAACACGATGGCCAACGAAAGCCTACCTGCTTATCTGGCGTCGGCGAAGCCGAACCCGCTTGCCAACCGGGCTCCGTGGTACAAGAACACGGCCCAGACGTTTGCGGGGATTTTCCTCTGGTTTGCGTTTTATGATCAGTTAGCGGGCACCCAGGCGGGGCCTGGTGCGCTGGCCATGGGAGGCCTGGGGACGGCCATCCTGGGGCTGATTGCAGCCGGCCTGATCTGTCACTTTCTCTTCTATCTTGTGCCGGGCATGCTGGGCATGAAGACGGGATACCCGCTGTACATTGTGGGGACGAGCACGTTTGGCACCAAGGGCGGTTACTTCCTGCCGGGCATTTTCATGGGTCTGTTGCAGATCGGTTGGTACAGCGTCGCGACCTACTACGCGACCAAGCTGGTGTTGGCTGGCTTCAACATGACCGACCCGCACGACAATACGCTATTTGGTCCGCCGCCGCCGGGTGGCCAGAATGCGTTCAGCCTGGTTTTCGTGGTGATGGCGGTGATCTGGGGTTACCTGTTTGCCTTCCTGGGGGGGATGGGTATTGGCATGGTAGCCCGGCTGGCGACGTATTTTCCGATTGTGCCGATCGTGCTGCTGATCATTGCGGCGGGCATGGCCTCGAAGCATTTGGGCAGCTTTGATCGCGAGCAGGTGGCGCGGAACAGTGTGGCCGCCCAGTCGGTGATCAACGCGGCGGTTGACGTGGCGAAAGTCCAGGCCGCGGCCGAGGGCAAGAGTGAGGCCGAGGTCAAGGCGGCAGGCGAGAAGGTGGCCGGCGATATGACCAAGGCCACGGTCGACCCGGTAGTTCTTGCGGCCGCCAAGATTGATGACAAAGGCCAGGCGATCATTGATGGGCTGAAGCTTGCGGGTTTTCTGTTGATGATCCAGCTGGTGGTGGGTTTCACGGCCACCGCGGGGGCGTGTGGTGCTGATTTCTGCAGCGCGAACCGTCATGGGGATGACGTTCAGAAGGGTGGTCTGACCGGGATTGCCCTGGCGATTGTCTTTGCTGGCGGGCTGGCCATGGTGACCGTGGCGGGTGCCCAGGGTGCGCTGAATGCGGGGATTGCCGGTGGCGAGGTCCAGTATGGCCAGTTGACGAACTACACGTTTGGCGGTTCGCTGGGGGTGCTGAGCAAGACGCTGGGTGGGCAGGTCATGCCGATTCTGTTTGCACTTGGCTCGGTTGCCTCGGCGTGCTTCTGTTCTTTCATCATTGGCAACAGTCTATCGACGATGCTGGCCAAGCCGAAGGCTCGGGTGGCGATTACGATGGCGGGGGCGACGATTGGCATTGTCCTGGCGGCGTTGGGCGTGGCGGGCAATCTGGCTGGGTTCTTTGGTCTGATCGGGGCGTCGTTTGGCCCGGTGATTGGGGCGATGATCGCTGATTACCTGCTGAGCGGTCGTCGCTGGGTTGGCCCGCGTGAGGGGGTGAGTATTCCTGGGTATGCTGCGTGGTTGATCGGCTTCCTGGTTGGCATTTCGAACAACAACTTCCTCTTCGGCGAGAATCCGCCGGTGCCGGGCTGGTTCCCGACGGGAGTGGCCTCCCTGGTGGTCGGCTTCATCGTTTATGCGGTGCTGGCCAAGGCGGGCATGGAAGGCAAGCGGGTACCGTATGAGCTCGGCCCGACGGATGCGTCTAAGGCGGACGTTGTCCAGGTTTAGTCGGGGCGCCGGGTTCGGAGACACGGGTTCGATTTCAGGGGCCGGGACCTCCGTGAAGGAGTGTCCCGGCTCCTGGCGTTGTTGGCGCTCGGGGCTGGGGGACAGTAACCTACGGATGGCGGCCCCAGGGGAGGCGGGGTCTCCGGCCGTGGGATGGATTCAGGTACATGGCGGATGGTCGTGGTTATCGCGGGCTTGTGGTCATGCTCACGCTTGGGGCGGTGGGCATGGTTTTTTGGCGGGCCTGGGTGGCCGACGATGCGTTCATTACCTTTCGGCATGTTCACCACTGTCTGGCCGGTCACGGTCCGGTGTTCAATGTTGGAGAGCGTGTTCAGGGGTTCAGTCACCCGCTGTGGTTTGTGATCCTGCTGGTGGGTGGGATGTTCTTCGATGTCTACGCGGTGGCGGTTGTGGCCGGGCTGGTGTGTACCGCGGTGCTGGTTTTGGGGTTGGCTTGGCACATGCGGTGTGAGGCCGGGCGGGCGGTCCAATTGTCCGCGGTCATGGCCGTGCTGCTCAGTTCGCACACCTTTGTTGAGTATCAGACCTCGGGTCTGGAATCGTCGCTGACCCATGCTGTAGTGGCGTTGCTGGTTGGGGGTTTACTGGCGGGGGTGCGGGAGGGTGAGCGTGCCTGGGGGTCGGGATTCTCCCCGGCGGCTCCCTTGGGTGAGGGGTTGGGGGTCAAGCCGTCCGAGTCCGGCGGGGATCCTGGGCGGCCTTTTTCGCTGCCGGTTGTGGTTTTGTTGTGCGTCGTTCTGGTTACGAATCGGCCGGACCAGGTGGCGTTGTCGGGACCGATTGTGGTGTGGGCGTTGGTTCAGCTGGTGAAGGCTCGGCGGTGGCGGCTGTGGCTAGCCTCGGCTGCGGCCTGCCTTCCGGCCGTGGCCTGGTACGGGTTTGCCACGGTGTACTACGGCACGCCGCTGCCGAACACCGCCTATGCCAAGCTCGGGCTTCCCGCGTCGGTTGCGAAGCTAAAGGGGATTCTGTACTTGCGTGATTATGCGTGGCACGAGCCGGGCCAGGCGGTGCTGGCCGCGCTCTGCCTGCTGGCGGCGGCGTTCTGGGCGGTGCATCTGGTTGCTCGCCGGAGATTTGGAGGGGCGGTTGTTGCCTGTTTGGCGTTGGGGCTTTGGCTGCAATTGGCCTGCGTGGTTCGGGAGGGTGGCGACTTCATGCGTGGTCGTACGCTCGGGCCGGTGCTCGTGGGCAGCATTGTGTTCGGCGGGATGCTGCTGGGCAGGCTTCTGCCCGTTCATCGTGTGGCCCGATCGTGTTCATGGATTGCGGCGATCGTGTTGCTGGTTGTTTGCCCGTTGAAAATGGGTCGAATCGAAGTGGTTGAGGGTTTCCTGAGGGGCTGGAACTACTTTCGTGACGAGACCCAGGCCCGGGCATGGCTTGTGGTCGTGCTCATGGTGGTGTTGCTAGCTCTGGGGTTCGCGGGGCACCGTCTGCTGGCCCGGTGGGATGCGTCGCGTCGGGCCTCGGGGGTATTCATCGGGCTGGCCACGATCCAGGTTTTCTGGCTCATTGCCGGGATGGGGTCGCTCAATCTGTCGGGACCGACCACGGTCATGCTGGCGTGGGTCTGGGTGGGCAGCAGCTTCATCATTGGCTGTCTGATGGCTGAGCGAAGGGTGGTTTTTGCGCCGGTGCTGGGGGGGGTTGCGTTGCTGGTGGGGACGATCGGCTCGCTGTGTGATTTCACGCCGCGGATAGGCGAGTTGGCCAGGGGCACGGACATTGTGGACGAGTATTCCTGGTACACGAATGAGTGGACTGAAAGCCGTTTTCGCGAACCGCGTTATCAGCGTAACTCCAATGTTCTGGAGTGGGCTCGAGTCGGCCAGAGTGCGCGGCGCTATGCGGACAAGTACGGGCCGCTGACCATGGCCCTGGGCGCGATCGGGATTGTGTCCTGCCAAGCGGGTTCGAAGGTCAGTGTGGTCGACTGGCACGGCCTGACGGACGCGTACATTGCTCGGCTGAAGGCTTATCCCGGCTCGCGTATCGGGCACATGGAGCACGAGGTCCCGCTGGACTACTACCGATCGAGAGGGGTGGTCAATCTGCTGTCGAACTGGAAGGAGCGGCTGGAGCAGCTCGATCCGACGCTGATCGAGGAAGCTCGGGCGTTGCAGGAGGCGGCCCGCTGGCCTGACCCGGCTGATCGGGGCCGCTGGCAGCTGGTGGAGACGATGACTCGGGGGGAGGTCTTCTCGCGTGAACGGCTCGCCCGGATCCCCCGGTATGCTTGGCCGAGCCGGTAGGGCCCGGCTTGAAATCGGGGGTGCTGATCCATAAGGTATCGTCTCCCGAAAAGGACACTGATTCCTATGCTTGAAGAACTTACGGCAGAACTCAAACAGGCATTGGCCGAGGCCGAGGAGCTCATCGCCGCTGCCAAGACGGTGGATGAGCTTCGCCAGGCGGAGAGTCGGCTGATGGGTAAGCAGGGTACTCTGGGCAAGCTGTTGGCCTCGATTGGCAAGCTGCCCGCGGAGCATCGCGGGGCGGCTGGGAAGGACATCAACCTGGCCAAGAAGGCGATTACGGAGCGGTTTGCCTCCGCCCGGGGGGCGATTGAGCAGGCCGCCGACAAGCGAGCGGCGGTTGGGGCCCAGGCCTACGACCCGACACTACCGGCTCCGGTTGTGCCGCGTGGGAGCGTGCATCCGGTGACGGCGGTGCAGTGGGAGGTTGAGGACATCATGGCCCGTCTGGGCTTTGTGGTGGTGGCCGGCCCGGAGATGGAGACCGACTACTACAACTTTGAGGCCCTGAACATACCGGCGATGCACCCGGCGCGTGACATGCAGGACACGTTCTGGCTGACGAACGGGTGGCTGCTGCGGACGCACACGTCGCCCTGTCAGGTGCGGGCGATGGAGAAGCTGGGTCCACCGTTGCGGGTGATTGCCCCGGGGCGTGTGTTCCGTTACGAGACGGAGGATGCCTCGCACGGCAATACCTTTCACCAGCTTGAAGGGCTGATGATTGATCGCCGGATTTCGATCGCCAATCTAATTGGGGTGATGAAGCTGATTCTGGTTGAGGTCTTCAAGCGTGACATCAAGGTACGGCTTCGTCCGGGCTTTTTCCCCTTTGTGGAGCCCGGCTTCGAGCTGGACATGAGTTGCGAGATTTGCGGCGGCTCGGGCTGCGCGACGTGCAAGCGGAGCGGCTGGGTCGAGATTCTGCCGTGCGGGATGGTTCATCCGAACGTGCTGCGTTTCGGCGGGATTGACCCGCACGAATACACTGGTTTTGCCTTCGGGATGGGGTTGACTCGTCTGGCGATGATGCGATACGGCGTGCAGGATATCCGCGGCCTCAACAGTGGTGACCTGCGGGCGATCATCCGGCCGGAGCAGCGCAACGGCCCGGCCATTATCGAGAAGAACTAGCCGCCGACCGCACTGACAGCTGACAGCTAACACAAAAGGAATCTTCCGTGTTCGTCTCATTCAACTGGATTCGTGACTTCGTCGATTTGCCCCCTGACCTGGATGCACGGGTGCTTGCCGAGCACTTCACGGTGACTTCGGCGGAGGTGGAGGGTGTCGAGCAGATCCGCTGCGGCGCCTCGGGGCTGATTGCGGTGGAGGTTGTGGGGCTCGAAGTGATTGCGGGCAGTGCTGGCCAGCTTGCGGTCAAGGTGAACACCGGTTCGGCTCAGCTCGATACGGTGACCCTGGCACAGGGATTGAAGGTTGGCGACCGGGTGGTCTTCGCCCCGCCGGGGGCGGTGCTTCCGGGTGTGGGGGTGATCGGCGAGCGCAAGGTCGGCGGGCGCAGCAGCGCCGGCATGATCGTGCCCGGTGATGCCCTGAGCCTGCCGACGGTCGGCCAGCGTGCCCTCTGGCTTCCCCCGGCCACCCAAGCCGGCGAGAAGATCGACATGGCTCTTTTCGGCGACTGGGTCATGGAGATTGACAACAAGTCGATCACCAATCGGCCGGACCTGTGGGGTCACTACGGTGTCGCCCGGGAGCTGGCGGCGATTCACGGCAGACCGCTGAAGAGCTACCCGGTTGCGCCGCTGGATGAAGTGGACGACAAGTCGCAGCCGGCGGTCCCGATTGTCATCGACGACCCGGCCCGCTGTCCGCGTTACAGTGCGTTGCGGTTCACGGGGGTTCGGGCGCAGCCGGCGCCGCTGTGGATGCAGGTTCGGCTAGCCCACGTGGGCATGCGGCCGATCGACATTCTGGTTGACCTGACCAACTACATCATGGCCGAGCTGGGTCAGCCGATGCACGCGTTCGACTGTTCCACGATTGAACGCATCGAGGTTGCGACGGCCAAGACGGGTGAGCCATTCACCACGCTCGACGGCACGGTTCGGACCATGCCCGAGGGTGCATTGATGATTCAGTCCAACCGCCGCTCGGTAGCCCTGGCCGGGATCATGGGTGGGGCTGATACCGAGGTGACGGCCAAGACCGAGTCGCTGCTGTTGGAGAGTGCGAACTTCGACCCGGCGGTCATCCGGCGGTGTGCGACCGCGCTGGGTCATCGCACGGACGCGAGCGCCCGGTTCGAGAAGTCCCTGGATCCGGCGACGACCGTGCTGGGCATTCAGCGGTTCGTGTATCTGGCCAAGCCTGAACTGCCGGCCATGAGGTTCACCAGCCGGCTCTCCGATTGCTTCCCCAGGCCTCCGAAGACCACCATGGTGCGCGTCGACCCCGAGTTCGTGAGTATGTACGTCGGCCGGCCGGTGTCGGCGGACGAGATCTCTCGGATTCTCAAGCCGCTCGAGTTTGGAGTGAAAAGTGAAGGCAAGGTGCTGGACGTCACCGTGCCGAGCTTTCGAGCGACCAAGGACATCGGCATTGAGGCGGATGTCATCGAGGAGGTGGCCCGCTTCATCGGGTACGGTTCGATCGAGCCGGTGCTGCCGACGATCACGGTTCGTTACGCGGAGCCGACCGACCAGGCTCGATTCGAACGGCAGACGCTTTCGCTGCTGTGCGGCGGGATGAGTTATGCGGAGATTCACCGCCACGTCTGGTTCACGGCCGACTGGCTCAAGCAGATTGGTTTTGAGCCGGGCGCGTGCATCACGCTCCGCAACCCGGCGGCGGCCGGAACCGAGCGGCTGCGGACCACGCTGATCCCGGGCGTGCTGGCCGCGGTCGATCTCAACCGCCATCACTTCGAGAAGTTCGACCTGGTGGAGGTCGGCAGCGTGTTCTCGGCCCAGGCCGCGGAAGGCAAGGCGGGCGACGCCGAGCGCGAGCGGCGGCACATGGCTCTGGCCCTGGTTGGGCCCGGGCGGAAGAGCACGCACGAGGACGAACTGCTTCGGCGGCTCAAGACCGATCTGACCACCTGGCTGTATCAGACGCTGAAGTATCCGCTCCGGTTTGTCACCGCTGCGCCGAGCTACCCGTGGGAGCACGAGGCCAAGACCGCGGCGGTCGAGTTCGACGGCAAGGCGTTGGGGCGGATCACGGTACTGCCGGCGGCGACGAAGCGGCGGATCGACGAGCATCTGGCGGCGTGGTCGATCGCGTTGGCCGAGGTCGATCTGTCGGCCGTGCTGAGCCTGCGGCCGCTGCACCGCAAGCTGGTGCCGGTGCCGGTTCACCCGCAGATCGATCTGGACTTCTCGCTGTTGGCGGCCAGCGGCTACCGTTACGCCGAGTTGGAGAAGGCGCTGGCCGGTTACAGCCACGCCCTGTTGCGGCGGTTCGCGTTCGTGGACAGCTACGAAGGCGGCTCGGTTCCGGCGGGCAAGCGGAGCTTCACTTTCCGGGCGACGATCGGCGACGCCGGGCGAACGCTGACCGAGGAGGACATCCAGGGTTTCCGCGCGGACTTCCTCGCCTTCATCGACAAGAACGGCTTGGCGCTGCGAACGTGATCGCAGGCGGGCTGTGTCCGAGTCCGGCGGCAGGGATCGCGCCTCGGGGGAGGAGGCCACTGGGTGTGGAGACGCCTCTTCGTGGTCATTGATGGTCTTGAAGGTTTCCAGCAGGCCGTCTGTTGGCGGGTCGACCACGCCGGTCAATCGGAGGGGGAGGCGGCGTCTGACAGGGTTTCATCGGAGGCGTCGTAGTCGTTGGCGTGTGGGCGCCAGGATTGCTCGGGCGAGGGTGGTGGGGGAGGTGGTGTGGTGGGGGTGGTCTGGCGGATGGCGGAGAGAATGGCGAGTCGTTCTGGGCCGATGAGTTGGCTGATGGCCTGTCTGAATTCCGGTGTCGGGCGGACATAGTAGTCCGGGTTGGCTCGCACGGTCACCTTGACCCGTTCCTTGGTCCAGAGTTCCAGGAAGACCGGCTTGTCGCCGGAGAACCTGCGGATGGTCTGCTGGAGGGTCTTGAGCGTTTGTTCGGGGGTATCGTCGCCGAGGCGGAGCAGGACCATCGAGCTGAGCCGTTCGTCGGCGGCCTCGAGGGGGATGAGGTCGTTGACGCGCAGGGAGGGCTCCTGTCGTCGGCGGTCGACCTGACCCTTGAAGAAGACGACCGTCTCCAGGGCGAGCTGGGCCTGGAACTTCTCCAACTCCTTGGGAAAGAGGATGACCTCGATCTGGCCGTGCAGGTCCTCGAGGGTGACGATGCCCATTTTCTTGCCGGCGCTGGTTCCGTTCTTGATGGGGACGTTTCGCATCTTGCTGATCATTCCGCCGACGGTGACTTCGGAGCCGTCGGTGAATCGGACCAGATCGATGGTTCGGGCGGAGGCGTACTTGCGGAGTGTTTCCTGGTGGGCGCTGAGGGGGTGTCGGGTCACGTAGAAGCCCAGGACTGCTTTCTCGTGGGCGAGCATTTCGGCCTCGTTCCACTGGGCTTTGGGCATTTTGGGTTCGATTTTCTCGATGCCCGGCCCGCCGAACAGGGACATTTGCCCGCTGCGACGATCGGCTGCGAGCGCGGCTCCCTGGGCGATGGCGTCGTCGAGCACGAGCATGAGGGCCTTGCGCATCGCGCCGGTGGAGTCGAATGCTCCGCACTTGATCAGGGCTTCGAGGACCGCCCGGTTGACGGAGGCCAGGTCCACCCGCTCGCAGAAATCGAAGATGGAGCGGAACGCTCCTCCCTTCTCTCTGGCGGCGAGGATTGCCGCGACGGCCTTGCTGCCGACGCCCTTGATGGCCGCGAGCCCGAAGCGGATGATGGGCCGGTCGCCCTTGCCGCGGACCACGGTGAAGGTTTCCTGGGACACGTTCACGTCGGGTGGGGCGATGTCGATGCCCATTTTCTTGCACTCTTCGATGTGCTCGACGATCTTGTCGGTCGAGTCCATTTCGAAGGCAAGCAGGGCGGCCATGTACTCGGCCGGATAGTAGACCTTGAGGAAGGCGGTTTGGAAGGCGACCAGGGCGTAACCGGTTGCGTGGGCCTTGTTGAAGGCGTACTTACCGAACTCGAGGACATCGGTGAAGATCTGCTCGGCCACCTCGCGTTTGACGCCTTTCTGGCCGACGCCGACGAGGAAAGGTTCGCGCATCGACTCGATGATGCTGGTCTTCTTCTTGCTGATCGCCTTGGCCAGGCGGAAGGCTTTCTTGAGCTCGATTCCGCCGAGCCGGTTGACCAGTCGCGACACCTGTTCCTGGTAGACCATGATGCCGTAGGTTTCTCTGAGTACCTCGGTCATGATGGGGTGGGGCGTGGTCCACTTGTCGCCGTGCTTGCGGGCCACGTACTGGTCGATGTAGGCCATGGGGCCGGGTCGATAGAGGGCGTTTGCGGCGATCAGGTCTTCGACGCAGGTGGGGCGCATTTTCATGAGCACGTCGCGCATGCCGCCGGACTCGAACTGGAACACGCCTTTGGTATCGCCGCGGGCGAACAAGGTAAAGACCTTCTGGTCGGTGAGGTCGAGTCTTTCCAGATCGAGGTCCAGGTCGTGGTTCTGCCTGACCAGTTGACGGGCGTGCTCGATGACGCTCAGCGTCTTGAGGCCCAGGAGGTCCATCTTGAGCAGGCCGCACTTCTCGACGGCGGGCCCGTCGAACTGGGTGACGGTCTGTTCCGAGTTTTCCGCCCGATACAGTGGCACGAGATCGTCTAAGGGGTTGTCGCTGATGACCACGGCGGCGGCGTGCACGCCGACGTGGCGGGCGAGGCCTTCGAGCCGCTTGCTGATGTCGATGACGTCGCGGATCTTGTCGTTTTCCTTGTAGAGCCGCTGGAGTTCCGGTTCCTGGCTCATCGCCTTGTCGACGGTCATCTTCAGTTCTTCGGGAATGAGCTTGGTGAGTGCGTTAGCCTCCTCGAAGCCCAGGCCCATGACGCGGCTGACGTCCTTGACCACGGCCTTGGCCTTGAGCGTTCCGTAGGTGATGACCTGGGCGACGTGGCCGTATTGCTTGCGGACGTACTCGATGACCCGTTCGCGGCCGACCTGGCAGATATCGATATCGATATCGGGCATTTCGTCGCGGTCGGGGTCCATGAACCGTTCGAAGTAGAGTTCGTAGCGGAGGGGGTCGGGCGCGGACAGATTGAGGCAGTAGCCGACGACGGTGGAGCAGCCGCTGCCTCTGGCCCCGCAGGGGATTCCCTCGGCGCGGGCGTAGCTGACGAAATCCCAGACGATCAGGAAGTAGCTGGAGAATCCCTTGGACCCGATGACCTCGAGCTCGTAGTCGATGCGTTCGCGGATTTCGGGTGTGATCTCGGTGTATTTTCGGGCTGCGCCGGCGTACACCAGTTCGCGCAGATAATCGCGGTCGGTTTTACCGGCGGGGACGTGGTAGACGGGGGCGTGGGTTTTACCGAACTCGATATTGACGTTGCACCGGTCAGCGAGGCGTTCGGTGGTGTTCAGGGCGTCGGGATAGTCCTTGAACAGCTCCTGCATTTCGGCGCGGCTCTTGAGGTAGAACTGGTCGGAATCGAACTTGAAGCGTTTTTCGTCTGTGAGTTTGGCCCCGGTGTTGATGCAGCAGAGCACGTCGTGGGCGCGGACGTCGTCTGGGCTGAGGTAGTGGACGTCGTTGGCGACGGTGACGCCGATGCCCAGCCGGCGGGCGAGGTCGTGGAGGAGAGGGTTGACGGTTTTCTGTTCGGGGAGGCCGTGGTCCTGGAGTTCGATGTAGAAGTTGTCTGCGCCGAAGATGCCCAGGTAGATTCTGGCGATTGCCTCGGCGTCCTTGGGGCGGTCGGCGAGGAGGGCCTGGGGGATCTCGCCGCCCAGGCAGGCGCTGGTGCAGATGAGGCCGCGGGCGTGTTCCCGGAGCACGTCCTTGTCGATGCGTGGCTTGTAGTAGAAGCCCTCGCGGTAGGCGATGGAGCTGAGCTTGAGGAGGTTGCGGTAGCCGGTGTTATCGCGGGCCAGGAGGAGCAGATGGTAGCTCGCGTCGGCGACGCCCTTGGTTTCCTTGCTCCGCCGGTCGCCGGGGGCCATGTAGGTTTCGAGGCCGATGATCGGCTTGACGCCGGCTTTGCGGGCGGCCTCGTAGAACGGTACCACGGCGAACAGGTTGCCGTGGTCGGTCATAGCCACGGCCTTGCCGCCGTCGGCCTTGACCTTGACCATGAGGTCATCGATCCGAGTGGCCCCGTCGAGCAGGCTCAGGTGGGTGTGCAGGTGCAGGTGGGTGAAGGTTGAGGGTAATGCCACGGCCAAGCCCGCCTCCCTGGGTGATCCCGTTCGGTCCGTCGGTTTCTTGATGGGGGATTCTACGTTCCGGGGGACCCCCCGAGCAAGCCTGTCGGCAGGTCCCGGTGCGGGGTGCTGTGAATTTCTTTGCGCCGCACACTTGTGGTCTTGCGGGCAGCTTCGGGTTGGTTCAGTGGGTTGGGTATCGTCTTGCGGCTCACGCCGGGGCGGAGGGCTTCGGTCGGGGTGATCCGAAACCGGACGGAGAGGCGATTGACGGCTTGGGTGACGTGTTTGCACCTGGTCGTTCGGATCCGAAGGCGTGGGTGATGCAGGATTCCTCGGAATGAGTGTTTTCTGCTCTGATCGGAACGGCTGGCTGGGGCCGGTTCGCCGTGGTCGTGCTACACTCGGAGCGGCGCCCATCAGTGTTCGGTCGGTTCTTTTGGCCGGTCTGCCCGTGGACGATGTCCTCGGCGACACGGGTGTGGCGGGAGAAGCGAATGCAAGCGCAGGCTCGTCCTCTGTTTGATGGGAGGGATACCATGAGGCAGGAATCGATGCGCGTGAGGCGTTTGGCCGTTGGCATTGGGCTGGGACTGTGGCTGGTCGCCCGACCGGTGTGGGCCGGCTCTGCCGCCACTGGTGACTGCGGGCCGGGGACGGTCAGGGTCTGCGGCACGGTGACGGTGAAGAACACCAGTGGTGCGGCGGCCAATGACTTTCATTTTTACATGTACCAGAACGACCGTCCGAGTGTGCAGGTGATGGGTGCGACGGCGAGCATTGCCGGTTGTGACAGCATGAGCATCTCGCTGGGGACGGACAACGGGACCCCGACGCCGCCGCCGGGCAACCACGGCGCGTCGGTCAGTGGTTCGAGTTGTGCCCCGATTCCGCCGGGTGGCACGATCAGTGTGCAAGTCTGCCTGTGCATGAACGAGCGGAACTGCATCAAGTTCAAGGATACCTACTTCACGTCGGATGGCACGCCTCTTCCGCCGGGTGGTGGGGGTGGGGGCGGTCCCCCGGCCGGCGGATGGCGGATTGTGCGTCCGTACAAGGGTGGCGGTGGCGGGAGCCGGGTTCCAGGAGGAAGCGGTGGTCAAGGTGCCCAGGAGGATGACGGGGGCAGCGGCAACTGGATACACATGGTGTGCGTTGAGAATGACGATACCCGCTGGGTGGTGCTGGAGGAGCTGAAGCTGCTGGCTTCGATGACTTCCTATGTGAACGCGGACACCGACATCGACTGGTCGGGCATCGAGCCGGTGGCGGATGTGTCCGGGCGGCCTCCGGTGTGCATTCCACCGGGTGGCCGGTGGTGCTTTCCGTTTGAGACCACCGGCGCCTATGTCGGAGGGCACATTTACCAGCGTTACACGATACGGCCCGAGCACACCGGTGAATGCAGCGGCATCAGCAGCGTCCGCAGCGGTCTCGCGCTGCTGGAGGATGCGGACAACTCCATGCTGGTGGTGGGCGATCATCCTCCCGAGACACCGCTGACCGAGGTTCTGGATATCGCGGATTACCTCGACGGCCGATCGTCCGACGACTACTACCGGACGATCGCGGCGGAGGTGACTTTCGGCGGGGGTACAGTTCCGGCCATTCCCGCGGGCTTTTTCGGGCCAGGGTCGGAGCCTTTCACCGGCACCGTCCTGATGAGGGGCATGCCGGTGGATCCGACGGTGAGCAACGCCGACACGATCGTTCGGCGGCACGGCGAAGCGTATCTGCCGAGCGACGGCTCCGGAGACACGATTCCGATTGAACTTCGGGAACTGAGCCTGGTCAGCGTTGACCCGATCACGGTGACCTACCAGGAGAATCACCCACTCTGGTTTGACGTATTCGTGCCCACAAGTCAGACCCACGGGACGCAGACCATCAAGGCCAACCTAAGCGAGGATGGCGGGGTGTCCATCCTGGGCGTCCGCGAGACATCGCCCGTAGATCCAATTCCGCCGGACATGATGCTGCTGATGCTGGCGAGCGATCTAGGCGGTGAAGTCGGCGGGTATGGTCCGCAAGCGGTTCTCGAGGTCTTTTTTCAGCCGACGCTCTCGATACCCGTTCTGCCGCCAATCAGCGGAGCCAGCGTGCGGTGCAGGATCACCACGCCGAGCGGGCTCGAGTTGCCTTTCATGGAACCGCCGACGGTGCAGTACAGTCCCTCGTTTTTCGATGTTGTGTTTGCGGTTTCTCTGGACGGGCTGGCAACGAGTTACCACCACATTCAGGGCTTGATTCCTCCTGAGCAGCCGCTTCAGTTCCAGTCGGTTGAGATCATATCACACCCGGGTAAGAGCTCCTTTGATCTCGCATTTGTCCTGCAGGCGGGTGGGGCAACGGTCTTGTCGTCTCCGATCATCCGGATGCTGGAGGATGGTGGTGCCCAGTTGGTTTCGAGCGAGTTGTTTGACGTGTCGATGAGCCTGGACGCCGATTTCCCGGCGATGGGTTCGATGGTGATCGTGCGGGATTCGCCGAACGGCGGGACTTTCACGAGCACATTGCAGGTTCGGCCCAGGTTCGTCTTCGCACCGATTAGTGGTGGGCTGGCGACGCCGCCGTTGCCCGATGTGTCGCCTTACGTTGTTCAGCAGAAGGCGGCCCACGGCTGGCAATACGCGCCGCCGGCCTTTCCCATCATCAACAGCGGGCCGAACTTCTTTTCTGCGGGAAGCGGGGCGGTGGAATGGGAAGCTGCGGACGGCTCAGTCTTCTCCGTTGGACCGGCGTTCCCGCCGGAGCCCTTCGGGCATCCGGTCACCTTCACCTGCTCGGCGGCCTCTCCGGGGTCCGCCAGGATTGAGGTGTTGCCGACCGGCGAGGTTTTCGAGCTCTTCATTCCCTCGGCCATGAGTGCCGAGCAGAAGCGCGACCATCTGGTTTCCACGCTGGTGTTGCAGCATCCCCAATACTATCCGACGAGCGCCGGCACGGACTCGTTCACCCTGAACGGTTTTCTTCCGGAGACTTCCATCCGCTTCGCGACCGGAACGAGCGCGGAGGTCCAGGACAAGCTGACCACGGCGGGCACCCGCAGCGGACAGATTGCGTTTGCCGGATCATTCGAACCGTATGACGGCCTTCACCAGCCGGCGGTTTTCACCGCCGGAATCGTGACCGACGTCGGCGAGCTGACCGCGCTCGTTTCCGCCCAGGAACTCGATTTTCAGACTGAAGGGCCGATCATCTGTCAGGCTCTCTTTCAGCGGCTTGGGCCATTGGCTCCCCCCTTCGGTGCCCAGATCAACTACGTCGGTGACCGGCTGGAAATCTACTTTGACCCCGCCTATACGGTAGGGCGCGGCGGTGTCGTTTTCGGTACGACGTCGCCAACTGACGGCTGTTCGGGCCAGGTGGTCATTTCGTGCCATCCGGCGGACTCCGACTGCGACGGGGACGTTGACCTGGCGGATGTGTTTTTGTTAGCGTCTTGCGCGTCGGGGCCGGCCGTGCCGGTATCGCCCGGGTGCGTGGGTCGGGACCTGGACCACGACAACGACGTTGACCAGTCGGACTTCGGAATCGTCCAGCACTGCTACAGCGGCTCGAACAGAGCAGCGGATCCGCAATGCATGGACTGACCGGCGTAGGGGAGATCGTTCATTCCGCGAGGTAGGTTTCGGGGGCGTGATGCGTCGCGTCGCATCGTGAGAGACCCACCATCCCGCGTTTTCCGTCTGACGGGCCAGGCAAGCGACGAGGAAATCGGTCGGATGCGGAGAGGCCTCCCTGCCCAGGCCTGGGGTTGAGGTACCGGGCGGGGACAGTGAATCGCGGCGGCAGGGCCACGTCGGTTTGCTGCGGAGGGCGCTTTGGTGTGTGGTGGTCACATTGGGGTCAGCTCAAGTGTTTTCAGCGGTGGCGACGGGGTTGGCGTTTGCCGAGTGGGGCCCTGGAAATAAGTCCCGACCTGGAGCGTTTGGCTGGGTATGGTCGCACCGGTGGGCGGTGATTCGCTTGGGCCGGTCGGCTTCGGGGTCACGTACCGGGGTACGAGACTTAGCGTGTGTCAACGGGGTATTGTTGAACCGAGAGGTTCTCTTGACAGGGGAGGTTTTCGTCATGTTTGCGACGAGACGCATCGGATGGCTGGTTGTGGGGTTGGCCTGGTTGGCGATCCCGTCGGTCTGGGGGGCATCGGCCGGCGAATCAGAGGAGCGGGATCGTGCGGTGGCCCGGGATCGGGAGGGAGACGAGAAACGAATTCAGCAGATGATTGACCGCCGGGTTGACCAGCGGATGCGTGAGCTGGTGGAGAAGTTCCGGCCGGAATTGCAGCGGCGAGTTGCGGCGTTCCGTGATCAGGTCTTGCCGCGGATGATCGAGGGCAGCAGGTTGAGGGGTGGCGTGGGCTTTGCCCGTCGCGGCCCGATGCAGGGTCGGGCTGACCGAGGCCTGGACCGACCGGGACGGGGGTTCGGGGGGGGCTTGGGTCCGCGGTGGCTGGGGCACGGCAAGTCGGCGGGTGGGCGTGGGGGGTTCGGGCCTGCGGGTCGTTCGTGGGGTTTTGGCGGTCCGGGAATGGGCCGGGGCTTGCCCGGGATGGGCGGGCCGACGGGTATGCGAGAGCGGCTTCGCCAGGGGATGGGCAGGGGGTCTTCCGGCCCGTGGGAATGTCCGATGATGGGGCCAAGGTACGGGGACTACGGGCGGCGCGGTCTGGGTGTTGGGCGTGAGTTTGGCGCCGGACGGGGCTTAGGGCTGGGGCGTGAGGGGAACGCCGGTGTGATGAAGAACCGGCTTCGCAAACGGGTGATGGCCAACCGGGGTGCTGATGTCCTGGATCGGCCTGCGAGGAAGGACAAGGGCGGCCCCAAGGTTGATCGTCCTGTCGACAAAGAGAAGCCGGTGCTCCGCGACCGGGGTGACGCGGGCCGGCCGATGGAGCCTGGTCAGGGTCGAGGGCGTGGCCAGGGGTTCGGTCGCGGGCAGGGTTTTGGCGCGGGCCCGGGTCCTGGAGCAGGCCTGGGGTTTGGCCAGGGTCCGGGGTACGGAGCGGGGTTTGGACAGGGGCGAGGGCGTGGTCTGGGTGGCGGGCCTGGCGGGCCGGAAGGTGCCAAGCCTGAGGCGGGTGCTGAAAAGAAGGCCGTCAGGCCCGAAGCCGGGGTTGGTCGTGGCATGGGCCGCGGTCGAGTCGATGCCGAGGGCCCGGGAGGAGCTCCTGCGGTGCCGGTTCTTCGGCCCAACGTGAATCCGCTGTTTGGGGTGCTCGATGCCAATCGCGATGGCGAGCTCCAGCCGCAGGAGTTCAAGCGTTTTGGCGAAGTGCTCAAGAAGGCGATCAACGAGAACGGTGACAAGCCGATCAAGGTAGACGAATGGAATCGGATTCTGCGGCAGGTGGCCCGGGAGTTGCGCGGTGGAGGTGATCCGGCGCCGGCCAAGGAGCCGAAGAAGGAGTGAGAACCGAGCGTCATGGGTGGGGGACCGGCCGGGGGGGCAGGCGCCTGGGGCCGGTGGGCAGTTTCTGTCGCGTTCGCATCCGGCCGGCATGGACGTGTTCATCGCGTTCATGCCGGCCACTCCTGTTGATTGGTCGCGAGCCGCGAGGTACGGTGTGCCCATGGATCCTGGTTTGCGCTCATCCGGTCATGCCGTGATGCCGACCTGGGGAGGAGCCTGCCGATCATGGGACAAAGCTCTCCGCCACCGTTGACCGGTTTTCGGATCATGATCGCCGTTGCCGCCGCGATCGCGGCGAGTATCCAGCCCTCGATCTCGCGAGCCGGTCCGCACAACCCCGACACCGACTGGTTCCAGAAGTCCGGCTACGGTGTCTTTGTTCACTATCTGTGGGATCTCCAGAACGATGCTCGGCAGGTCCAGAGTCTCGGCCGGCAGACGTCGTGGGAGGAGTGTGTTCGCGAGTTCGACGTGGACCGCTTCGCCGATGCCATGGCCGAGGCGGGAGCCGGCTACGTCATTTTCACCATGCATCAGCGCACGCGTTTCCTCATTGCCCCGAACGCCACGTTTGATCGGCTGACCGGCTACAGACCGGGGGAGTCCTGCTGCACGCGTGATCTCGTTGCGGAGTTGCACGGGGTTCTGGCCCGCAAGCGGATTCCCCTGATGCTCTACTGGACGGGCGATGGACCGCGCGAGGACGAGAAGGCCGCGGCCGCGCTGGGCTGGAAAGTGCCGGTTCCTACGGAGTACGTGAGGAAGTGGGCGAGTGTGGTTGAGGAGTACGGTGAGCGGTACGGCGAGCGGGTTGCCGGCTGGTGGGCGGACGGCTGCTATCCGTTCATTGGCTACGACGACGAGAAGCTTGGCGTACTCGCGAAAGCCCTGAAGGCCGGGAACCCGAAACGCATCATTGCCATGAACCCCGGCGTTCTGAACGGTGTTCGGGGCTACACGCCTCATGAGGACTTCACTTGCGGGGAAGAGAACGCATTTCACGATCAGCCCGCCTCGCGGTGGATCGACGGCGAGCAATGGCACATCCTATCGTTTCTGGGTTGCGGGCGAAGTCACATTGGGGCGGCATGGGGCATGGCGGGGACCGGCTACACCAAGCAGGAGCTGATTGAGTACGTGTTCGATGTGAACAACGGGGGCGGTGTGGTGTCGATCGATGTGCTGCTGTATCGGGACGGGGGGCTGGATCGGTCGCAGTTGCAGATTCTGAAGGCTTTGCGTCCCGGCCTCGCGGCGATGAAGACAGGTCCAGCCGTTCCGCCGGGGAATTTGGCGTTTCGCAAACCCGCCCGATTGCTGAGTCTGGACGGCACACACGAGCTGCAGGTCAACGGCGGCGTTCACCCCGCCAGGCTGGGTGTTGACGGTCGAGGTGACACCACCGCGCTGGCCGGCGGCGAATGGCCCTGGACTTACGAGGTGGACCTTCTGCAGGCGCGTGCGGTACGGCGGGTGAAGGTATCTTTCGCGAAGGACGGCTTCCCCACACAGCTGCGTGTTCAGGTTTCGGCCGACCGCAAGACCTGGCAGACCATGGTCTCGGTCGACGACCATGATGGCGGTCTGGTGGATGCTGAATTGGCGCCTGTTCAGGCCCGTTGGCTGAGAGTCAGTGCCTTGAAGCCTGACGGCCCCGACCAGAAGGGTGTCCAGATGGCCGTCGCGGAGCTGGAGGCATATGAGTGATCGGCATTGTCTGGGGGCGAGTCGGGGTCCGGATGCCATGACCTTCTGGGGTTTCCGTCTTTTGATTTTCTGATTTGGCTATGCCACGGCGTCGACGCGCGCCCCGCCGGTGTCGGGTCGGGCGCTGGGCTCGATGCCTGCGTTGGTGTAGGCGCCGCTGACCGTGCCGGTGGAGACGATCTGGCTCTGGATGGAGTCGATGCTCAGCGAGGAACTGGAGTAGTAGAGCGACGTGCTCTGTTGGGTGCTGTTCTGTTGCTGGAGCTGAACCAGACCGGCCATCAAGGCCAGCAGGCTCTTTTTGTCGTCTTCGTTCTGGGTCTTCATGAATTCCATGAGCAGCATGAGCAGGACTGCTCCGAGCAGTTCGTTGCTGACCGCCGCAGTCTGCGTTTGGGAGATGAGGAGTGTTTCCGAGGATGCGTTGACCAGCTGGGACGAGACGAGCTGGGTGGCCGTCGCGTTTCCGGCCCCGGCCGCCGCTCCCACGGACGGCTGGGTGGAGGCGGGGCTGGACTTCATGGCTGGCGTTGCGACCGCCCCGTCCATGGCGGTCATCGGGCTCGTGCGGAGGGGCAGGATGCTGGCGGAGTATCCTCCGATCGCTGAAACAGGATCCACGTCTTCTTCCTCCTGTGATCCCCGACCTGGGGGCCTCTCTCCCCTCCTGGTTGAGAGCAGGGATTGTGCCCGGGGCGCGGATGCGGCGTTCGAGGCTCTGGGCTGGCTTTAAGTTCTTCTTTAATAATGGGTTATGTGATCAGCGATGGTCTGAGCGGGGTGTGCGGTTTATGACGTCGTGACGCACTGGAGGGCGCTCCCGGAGGCTCTATAGCCACAAAGGCTTGTCGAACATGAACTTAGGAGACGTTGACGGGCCATGCGGCCTGCTGCGGTCCCGTCGTTCCGGACGGTGGGATCCGGCTGGGGACACGGTGTGCCGGCGTGGGTTGTTGTTTGGCGCCCGCCGCACGGTTTCGGGGGATCGATGTTGACCTGGGCCCGGTCTTCCCCGGAAGGCGGGTGATCGGCGTCGTCTGCGGATGGACTTCTTTCCGTTGTTGCGGTCGCTTCGGCCACCTTCCTCTTGGTTGTTCCTATACCTCTAGAGAGAGCTTTTGTTGACTCCTGGCCTGGGCACACCTGCAATGGGCTCGAGATTGGGGGGCGTATGCCGTGGTCAGCGGCCCGGGCGGACAGGTTGGGAGGTGGGCTGATTCTGGCGGGATCGCCGGGGCTTGGGGTGACATTGAAGTGTGCCGGGCGGACAGTCGGACGATGGGGGGTTGGTGATGGGGGTCTGCAGGTATGCCCCGTGGGGTGTTTGTGTCCCGGGCTGTTCGCGGTCACAATGGGCTCGCGTGGCTCGTGGTAACCAGGGGTATGCATGGTCACGGTGACGGATCGAGCGATGCGGCGGGGCAGGATCGAGCTCATCTGTGGCTGCATGTTCAGCGGCAAGAGTGAGCGGCTGATTCGGCGGGTTGAGCAGGCCGGTGCGGTTGGTGTGTCGGTTGTGGCCTTCAAGCACGCCTGCGACGACCGCTATGGAGCCGACCAGATTGTGGCGCACAGTGGTTTGCGGGTTGCGGCCTACCGAGCAGCCAGTGCCGTGGAGATACTCCGCAGGGTGGGCGAGGCTCGGCTGGTGGTGATCGATGAAGCCCAGTTCTTCACCGCTGATCTGGTGGATGCCTGCCGTCAGCTGGCGGCGGAGGGGCGGCAGGTGGTGGTGGGCGGGCTGGATCGCGATTCGTGGGGTTTGCCGTTTGGGCCGATGCCGGAGCTCGAGGCGATTGCCGATGAGGTCACGCGCACGCGGGCGGTGTGTGCTCGGTGCGGCCGTCCGGCGGAATACACTTGTCGGCGCGTACCGGTGGCGGGCTTGACCATGGTGGGGGGTGCGGAGGCCTACGAGCCGCGTTGCAGGGATTGTTTTGAGGCTCCGCCGATCGAGTTGAGGCGGTGATGGGGGTCTGGTGCCGATTGCTGCCGGCCGCTGGGATCGCGGGGGGCATTGAGACTGTTGAAGGAGATTCGACATGGGATTGGATTCGGCGGGCGGTCAAGGCTATCGGCCGTTGCTTGATCTGAGGCAGACCGAGCGGGCGATTCGGACGATCAAGGAGTTTTTCCAGGTCAACCTGTCCGCGGCTCTGAATCTGCAGCGGGTCAGTGCTCCGCTGTTTGTGCCTGCCGACACGGGGGTCAATGACAATCTCAACGGGGTCGAGCGGCCGATCTCGTTTCCGGTGAAGGATCTCGACGATCGGCGGGCGGAGATTGTGCAGTCGCTGGCCAAGTGGAAGCGGATGGCGCTCGCGGATTACGGCTTTGGTCCGGGGGAGGGGATCTACACGGACATGAACGCCATTCGCCCGGACGAGAAGCTTGACGAGCTGCATTCGATCTACGTGGACCAGTGGGACTGGGAGCGGGTCATGTCCGCTGGCGAGCGGAACCTGGACTTCCTCCGCTGGGTGGTTGAGCGCATTTACGAGGTGATTCATCGCACCGAGGAGTGCGTTTCGGAGGCCTATCCGGTCATCAAGCCTTATCTGCCCGATCGGATTCACTTTGTACACACGGAGGAGTTGCAGCGGCGATTTCCGGATCTATCTCCGCGTGATCGCGAGAATCGGGTTTGCAGGGAGCTTGGTGCCGTGTTCGTGATTGGCATCGGGTCGAAGCTTGCGGACGGCCGGGCCCACGACGGCCGGGCCCCGGACTATGACGACTGGTCGACGCCCACGGCCGGCGGCAAGGGGCTCAATGGGGACATATTTGTCTGGAATCAGGTGCTGGGGCGTGGTTTTGAGTTATCCTCGATGGGCATTCGGGTTGACGCCGAGGCCCTGGTTCGGCAACTGGAGCTGACCGGCACGCGTGACCGAGCGAGCCTGCTGTTCCATCGTCGATTGCTGGCCGGGGAGCTGCCACAGACCATTGGTGGCGGCATTGGCCAGTCGCGGCTGTGCATGTTGTTTCTGCGCAAGGCGCACGTCGGCGAGGTGCAGTCGAGCCTCTGGCCGGACGGGTGGCGAGAGGAGCTCAGGAAGAAGGGCATCGTGCTGCTGTAGGGTGGCCGGGCGGGGGCGTGGTGGGGCCGGTGGTTACCGGGAGTGTGGAGCAGGGTGCCGGTCGGTCATTAGAGCGGCGAGATGCCGGCTCATCGTTGAGGGGATGGATTGCGGCGTGAGGATCAAGGTTGACGGTCGGGTTTTCGGGCCGCGAACTGCAGATGGGGGCAACGAGCGAGGTTGGCGGGATCGCGGGCCAGGCGTTTCTCGACGGCTGCCCAGCGGCGGCGGGTGGCCGGATCTTCGAGTTGTTCGCGGTGGCGGCGCATCGGCAGGACGGTTTTGCCAGTCAATTCCAGCATTTCGAGTCCGGTCATGGTGACCATTCTGGCGATCTGTTCCGGCTCGAAGGTATGGACTTCGAACCGCTCCGACGGGTCGCGGGTCAGCCAGTGGGTCCGGCCGCTGCGAAGGAATCGTTCCAGTTCTTCGATCTGACCTTTTTCGAGGTAGTAGTCCACGCAGGCCACGCGGTTGTCCAGGGTGGCGACCAGGATGCCGCCGGGTGCCAGGCAACGGGCGATCTGCCGCAGGGCGGCCTGCGGATCCGCGGCCAGGCCGATCGGTTCGCCCATCGCCATGGCGAAAGCGAAGTGATCGGCCGGCAGGGCGGCGAGATCCATGAGGTCGGCCTGGATGAAGTCCGCTTTGTGTTCGCTGCCCATCTCGGCTGCAAGCCGACGAGCCTCGTCCACCATTTTGGCGGACAGGTCGACGAAGGTGACCCGGTAGCCGCTCTTGAGCAGTTTGCGGCCCCATTTGCCCGAGCCGCAACCGAGGTCGACCGCCGGGGCGTTGACGTTAGCTGGCAAGTGACGTTTGAGGTACTCCCAGGTCAGGTCGTCGTGCCACTGCCAGTAGGCGTCGTCGTAGACGGTCTCGTACCGCCTGGCGACCCGGTCGTGATAGCGCTGGTTGGGGCTGCGATGGGAACGCATGGAGAAGCCGCAATCGAAACGCCGAAAAGGGACGTCGTCCCGTCGAGACGTCACCGCCTCGAAAGTGCAGGGTGTGGGGGGCTTTTCCGGTTATCCTCCGCCCGGTCACTCTGGCGAGCAGCAAGTGGGCGGGAGCCGGGGGCTGAGCACGCCCGCTTTTTCTGCCCGGCACGCAGCACTTTCAGCTCAGCACCTGCTCACAGCCGCTCCGCGATCTGGATCGCGTTCAGGGCGGCGCCCTTGCGGAGCTGGTCGCCGCTGACGAACAGGTCGATGCCCCGGCCGTCGGGCTGGCTGATGTCCTGGCGGATGCGGCCGACGAGCACGTCGTCGCCGTCGCTGGAGTCGATGGGCATTGGGAAGTAGTTTTTCTCGCGATCGTCCACGACGCGCGTGCCCGGGGCGGAGCGGAGCGTTTCGAAGACCTGCTTCTCGGTCACCGGCCTGGCGAAGGTGATGTTGATCGCTTCGGAGTGGGCCCGCGGCACGGGGACGCGAACGCAGGTTGCGGAGACCTGGATCTCATCGCAGTGGAACATCTTGCGGGTCTCGTTGACCATCTTCATCTCTTCTTCGTTGTAGCCGTTGGCGGTGATCTTCGAGTTGTGGCTGAAGAGATTGAACGCGATGCGGTGGGGCAGGACTCGGGGTGTGACCTTCTTGCCGGCGAGCAGATCGCGGCTCTGCTCCTCAAGTTCGACCATGGCCTGGTAGCCGGCTCCGCTGGCCGCCTGGTAGGTGCTCACCACCAGCCGCTGGATCGGGCAGAGCTTGTGGAGGGGCCAGACGGGGACGACCATGATGATCGTCGAGCAGTTCGGGTTGGCGATGATGCCCTTGTGCTTGCTGATGTCCTCGGGGTTGACCTCGGGCACGACCAGGGGGACGTTCGGATCCATGCGGAATGCGGAGGAGTTGTCCACGACCACGGCGCCGGCCTGGGCGGCGATAGGGGCGAACTTGCGGCTGATTGAAGCCCCGGCGGAGAAGAGGGCGATATCGACGCCTTTGAAACTGTTCTCGGTCAATTCAACCACCGTGTGCGGTTCGCTCTTGAAGGTAATCGTTTTGCCTGCGGACCGGGCCGACGCGAGGAAGGTCATCTTGCTGCAGGCGAACTTCCTCTGCTCAAGGACGCGAATGAACTCTTGCCCCACCGCACCGGTGGCGCCCACGACCGCGACATGACCAGCCATCTCGAGAGGACTCCTCAGCCGCGCCGGTCCGGGTTTCGTGTCCCACCTGATTCGTCAGGTTACCTGTCTTAGGAGCGCCCGAGCCCGACCAGCGCGAAGTTTAGCATTGTATTCGGATTTGCCGGCCGGGGCAATGGTTGGCCGAATCGGGTCGTGGCCTCGTGGTTCCGAGCCTTAGGACGATCGTGGTTCGGGGATCTGTCGAGTCGTGGCCCTATTCCAGATCCCAGTTGCGGTTCAGTCACTTGCCCCGGCCGAAGAAGGCCTGGTTCCAGCGGAGTTGGTTTCGCAGATCGCCCAGTCGGGTTGCGCCGTCGATCCGCACGCATTCGAGGCCGGCCATTTCTGCGAAGTCCTCGAAGCACTCGGTGGTGATTGCCTGGCTGAGCACGGTGTGGTGGGGTCCACCGGCGTAGATCCACGCGGCGGCTGCGGTTTTCAGGTCCGGGCGTGGGATCCACAAGGCCCGGGCCACGGGCAGGCGGGGCATGGCTTGGTCTGATTCGACCGCATCGATCTCGTTGACCAGCAGCCGGAAGCGGTCGCCGAGGTCGATCATGGCCATGTTGATGCCGGGTCCGGCGGGGGCGGTGAAGACCAGTCGGACGGGGTCGGCCTTTCCGCCGATCCCCAGGGCGTAGACCTCGCAGGATGGTGTGGCGGCAGCCAGCGACGGGCAGACCTCCAGCATGTGGGCGCCCAGCACCTTTGGCCCGGAGGGGTGCAGGTGGTAGGTGTAGTCTTCCATGAAGGATGTGCCGCCCTTGAGGCCGGTGGCCATGACTTTGACGGCGCGGAGGAGTGCGGCGGTTTTCCAGTCGCCCTCGGCGCCGAAGCCGTAGCCGGCCGCCATCAGCCGCTGGGCGGCGATGCCGGGCAACTGGTCCAGGCCGTGGAGGTTCTCGAAGGTGTCGGTAAAGGCCTTGAAGCCGCCGGTGTCGAGGAAGGCCTTGAGGCCGAGCTCAGCCCGGGCGGCGTAGCGCAGGGCATCGCGTTTCGCTCCGCCGGGGCGAAGCGGCGTGGCCATCGTGTATTGGGCGTCGTACTCGGCGACGAGGCGATCGATGGCCGGGTCGGACACGTCCTTGATGTATTGGACCATGTCGCCGATGCCGTAGCCGTTGACTTCGACGCCGAGTCGGATCTGGGCCTCGACCTTGTCGCCCTCGGTCACGGCGACCTGTCGCATGTTGTCGCCGATGCGGGCGACCTTCAGGTTGCGCAGTTCGTGCAGGCCGGCGGCGGCCCGCTGCCAGACGGCGAGCCGGTCCTGGACCTCTGGGTCCTGCCAGTGGCCGACGACCACCTTGCGGGGCTGCTCCATGCGGGCGCAGATGAAGCCGAACTCGCGGTCGCCGTGGGCGGCCTGGTTGAGATTCATGAAGTCCATGTCGATTGTGGCCCAGGGCAGGTCGCGGTTGTACTGGGTATGCAGATGGGCCATGGGCTTGTCGAGGGCCTGGAGGCCGGCGATCCACATTTTTGCGGGCGAGAAGGTATGCATCCAGGTGATCAATCCGGCGCAATGGGGGGCGGCATTGGCCTCGCGGCAGACCCGCAGAATCGAGTCCGCGGTGGTCACGACCGGCTTGAACACCAAGCGGAAGGGCAAGCGTGCGGAAGCGTTCAAGCCTTCGACCATCCGGCGGCTGTTATCGGCCACCTGGTTAAGGGCCTCCTCTCCGTAGAGATGCTGGCTGCCGGTGATGAACCATATTTCCAGGTTATCGAATGCCATGATCGTCTCCTCTCGGGCTTGGGCCGAATCGGTTTACTCCTTCTGTCCATAATAGGCGGCCGGTCCGTGCTTGCGCTGGTAGTGCTTATCGAGGACAAACGGTTCGAGGCCGGGTGCGGTGGGGTCGATGAGCCGGGTTCCCAGGGCGATCTCGGCGACGGCCTCGAGGGCGACGGCGTTGCGGACCGACTCGCTGGCGTCGGTGCCCCAGGTGAACGGTCCGTGGCCTGCGACCAGGACGGCGGGCATGGTCACCGGATCGAGGGTGGCGAAACGCTCCACGATCACCCGGCCGGTGTTGGCCTCGTAGTCGCTCATGACCTCCGCCTTGGTCAAGGCCCGGGTTACCGGCACGTTGCCGCGGAAGTGGTCCGCGTGGGTTGTGCCCAGGCAGGGGATCTCGCGCCGGGCCTGGGCGAACATGGTGGCGTGCCGGCTGTGCGTGTGGGTGATTCCGCCGATCTGCGGGAAGCTGCGATACAGGAGCAGGTGGGTTGGGGTGTCGCTCGAGGGTCGCCACTTGCCTTCGACGACTCTCCCTTCCAGATCGACCACGGACATATCTGGCGGCTGGAGCAGGTCGTAGGCCACGCCGCTGGGCTTGATGACCACCAGTCCCCGGTCGCGGTCGATCGCGCTGGTATTGCCCCAGGTGAGGGTGACCAGCCCGCAATGCACGAGCTCGCGGTTTGCCCGGCAGACCGCCTCTGTGAGCGAATCGAGCACGGCTCAGGCCTCCTGGCGGACGCGGGATCGCAAGGCGATCAGCTCTTTCATGACCGACGGCAGAGGGCTGGCCCCGCCGGCGGTTCCGAACGCGTCGTGCAATTGCCGGTAGATGCGGTAGAGCTCGGCGTAGACATCGGCGGCGGGCTTGCGTGGCCGATAGACCTTGGGTTTGACCCCGGTCATGGCCTGCTGGGCGGCAGGTACGTCGGGGTAGGCTCCGCCGACGACGGCGCCGAAGATAGCGGCGCCGAGGGCGCAGGTCTGGGCCGACCGGCTGATCTTCATAGGCCGGTTGCACACGTCGGCGTAGATTTGCATGACGAAGGGGTTCTTTTCGGCGATGCCGCCGCAGTTGACCACCTCGCTGACGGCCATGCCGTACTCCTCGAACCGCTTGATGATGGTGAGGGCGCCGAACGCCGTGGCCTCGACCAGGGCGCGGTAGATTTCCGGGGCGTTGGTGTGCAGTGTCTGGCCGATCAGGAGTCCGGAAAGGAGGGGGTCGACGAGGATGGTACGGTTGCCGTTGTTCCAGTCCAGGGCCACCAGGCCGCTCTCGCCGGGTTTGAGTTTCTCCGCCTGGCGGGTGAGGTTGACGTGGGCGTCGCCCTTGGCCGCGTAGGCGGCGGGGGCGAGCTGCTTGACGAACCAGTTGAAGATGTCGCCGACGGCGGACTGGCCGGCTTCCAGGCCGTACATGCCCGGCACGATGGAGCCGGGCACGATGCCGCACACTCCTGGGATGTCCGCCAGGCGGCCGTCCATCGGGGAGACGAGCATGTCGCAGGTGCTTGTGCCGATGATCTTGACCAGGGTGCCGGGTTTGATGCCCGCGCCGACGGCGCCCATGTGGGCGTCGAATGCGCCGACCGCGACGGGGATGCCGGCCGGCAGGCCGACTTTCTTAGCCGTCTCGGCGGTCAGGTTTCCGGCTTTCCGGTCGGAGGGCAGGGCGGGTCTGGCGTAGCAGTTGGCGGCCCGGGGCAGGTCTGGATCGAGGCTCTCGAGGAATGCCGTGCCCGGCAATCCGCCCCACTGGTCGTGGTACATGGCCTTGTGGCCGGCGGCGCAGATGCCGCGTGGCAGGGTGGCGGGGTTCATGTTTCCGGTGATGAACGCGGGCACGAAGTCGGCGAGCTCCACCCAGGATGCCGCTGCGGCGAAGACTTTGGGTGCGGTTCGTTTGCAGTGCAGGAGCTTGGACCAGTACCACTCGCTGCTATAGGTTCCGCCGCACTTGAGGAGGTAGCCGTCGGGGTGGGAGCGGGCTTTTTGGGTGATCTCGGCGGCCTCTGCGTGGCCGGTGTGGTCTTTCCAGAGCCAGGCCTGGGCGGCCAGGTTCTTCTTGAAGGCTGGCTTCAGGGCCAGGGGGGTGCCGTCCGCGGCCACCGGCATGGGTGTCGAGCCGGTGGTATCGACGCCGATGCCGACCACGTTTTCCGGCTTGAAGCCGGGGAGGCGTTTGGCGGCAGCGACTGCGCCGCGGACCGATGCGTAGAAGCCGGCGAGGTAGTCTGCGGGGTTTTGCCGGGCGCAATTGGGGTCCTTTGGGTCGAGGAGGATTCCCGCTTCTCCGCTTGGGTAGTTGAACACCTTGGAGGCCACTTCGCGGCCGTCCCTGAGATCGACCACCAGTGTCCGGACGCTGTTTGTCCCGTAGTCGACGCCGACAGCAAACTGCCGTCCTTTGCCGGAACGCGCACCCATGAATGACTCCTTCCACCTGTTTCCGAGATGAGGGATTCGTTACGCCACGTCGGCCCGCGGCGGGCCGGCACGCCCTGACCACGCAAGACACGATCTACCTGTCGAGCAGGAGTCTCGTCGCTTGCCGGGCATGATAACCGAAGTTGCCCGGCCCATCGAGGTGGTCTGGCGGGCCAGCCGGGGGCGGCTGGAGAGTGCGAGGTGATGTTTCCGGAGGCCTGGCCGACGGGTGGAGGCGGCGGGGGGGGCGTAGTCCGAAGCGGGTGGTGTTATGGTGTGGCCACGGGGGCCGGTGCCGGCGATCTGCCGCCGAGGGCCTTCACGATGGTGGCGGGCACGTCGCGCGGGGCGCACTGAAACTGGGCGGCGCCCAGATCGACGGCGACCTTGGGCATTCCGTAGACCACGCAGCTCTGTCGGTCCTGGGCGATGGTCACTGCCCCGGCTTGGTGGAGGCGGAGCAGGGCGTGGGCCCCGTCGGCGCCCATGCCGGTGAGGAGCACGCCGATGACTTTGCGGGTGGTGATGCGGGCCGCGGAATCGAACAGCACTTCGACGCTTGGGCAATGGCGATTGACCAAGTCGGTGCCGGTGTAGCGGATGCGGAGGCCGGTTCCGGCGGTGACGATCTGCATTTGGTGGTCGCCGCGGGCCAGGAGGGCGGTTCCCGGGTCGATGGTTTCCCCGTTCACGGCCTCGCGGACGGACAGAGCGGCCGCCCGATCGAGGTGCTGGGCGAAGGAGGCGGTGAAGCCGGCAGGCATGTGCTGGACCATAGCGATCGGCGGGAAGTCAGAAGGTGTGACCACCAGGAGCTGGCGGATGGCATCGGTTCCTCCGGTTGATGCTCCGAGGACGACGAGGTAGCGGTTGGGGTCGAGGCCGGCGGACCGAAACGACGGGGGGGTGGTCTTGACCGGCAGGGGTGGCGGGGCGGGGATGGAGACGGACGCGGCCCGGAGTTTGTCGGCGAGCTCGGCGCCCAGTCGCTGCAGGCTCTGGCGGTTGGGAGCGGCCGGCTTGAAGATCACGTCCAGGGCTCCGACCTCGATGGCTTCGAGGGCGGCCAGATGGCCGGCGGGGGTGGAGTCGCTGCACATGATGACCGGGACGGGATAGTGGATGGTGAGTTTCCGGAGGAAGGTCAGCCCGTCCATTCTTGGCATCTGCAGATCGAGGATGATGACGTCGGGGTGGTAAGCGATGATGAGGTCGCGGGCCTCGTAGGGGTCCTTGGCCGCCCCGATGACGCGTGCGGTCCGCACGTCGCTCAGGGCTCGCACGAGGGTTGCCCGCACGAGTGGCGAGTCATCGACGATCAGGACTTTAACCGGACCTCTTCTCCGCACACCAGACTCCGATTCTCCGGTTCATTCCCCTGGACCGGGTTCACTGCCGCTGATAGACGGTGGGTTCCACGTACTTCAGCGGGTGATCGATTCCGTTGAGGCTCTCCGAGTGCCCGATCATCAGGACCCCCCCCGGCCGCAGCTGGTTGGCCAGCTTGTTGACCAGGGTGTGCTGAGTCTGGCGATCGAAGTAGATCATGACGTTCCGGCAGAAGATGACATGGAAGCCGTGGCGGAAGGGGAAGCTGGGGGTCATCAGGTTGAACCGCGAGAAGGTAATGGTTTTGCGCAGTTCGGGGATCAGCTGGAGGAGGGATTGGCCGTCCTCGCTGCGGATTCTCTGGAAGTACCTGGTCTTCAGGTTAGCCGGAACGGTGCCGACCCGATGCATCTCGTAGGTGCCCAGCTTGGCTCGGCTGAGCACCTTGACGGAGAGATCGGTGGCCAGGATCTTCAGCTCGATTCCCGGGTGCTGAAGGAGGGTATCGTGGGCGATCATGGCGATGGAGTGGGGTTCCTCGCCGCTGGAGCAAGCCGCGCTCCAGATGCGCAGGCACGGGTTGTCGGCGCGCCACTTGTGGTCCTCGACCCACGTCTTGATGATCGAGCTGAGCAGGTGGAAGTGGCGGATCTCCCGGAACAGGTGGGTCGTGTTGGTGGTGATGGCGTCGAGCAGTTCGCAGAGCTTCTCTCCGCTCGGGTCCTCCTCGATGGTGCGGAAGTAGTGCCTGAAGGACTTGTACTCGCCGGTGCGGACCTTCCTGCCGAGCCGGGCTCGGACCAGCTGGATCTTGTTGGCCCCGAGATTGATGCCGCTCTTGGCGTAGACCAAGCGGCGGATCAGTTCGTAGTCATTTCGGGTGAGATCCTGGGTGTCGGCGTTCATTTCCTTCTCCTCGCGTGTCCTAGGCCCCGGCCGGTGATGGTGCTGGGTCTTCGATGAGATGGACCAGCTGGATGCGGGAGCCGTCGACGGAGAGGCTGGCGACGTTCGGGTCCCGGGCGGCGATGAACTCGGGCACTTCCGGCAGGACACGGCATTGCGGGATGCTCAGGTTGTAGATGTCCTGGGAGCCGAAGAACTGGGTGACCAGTTGGCCGCAGAGGATGTTCATGAATTCCTTGACGGCATCCTCGGACTGGTTGTCGACCTGGGGGGCCTCGGGGTCGACGCCGAGGAGGTTGGCGGCCAGTCCTGTGGTGAACCGGCGGGGGCAGTGGAACACCAGCGTGCCGCGGTTCGGGCCGAGGTAGCGGACGCTCGTTTCCAGCCAGACATCCTGGTCGGAGGGTTCGCTTTCCTCGTCGTCCGTGAACATGAACGCCAGGTTGGCCAGGATCTCAGAAAAGAGTTCCTTCAGTGTCGTTTTCGTCTGTGGCATGGTCTTTGACTCCGAGGAGGGGTTTCAACACGTCGCGGAGCTGTTCGGGGTGGAACGGTTTGCGGACGTAACCGAAGGCCCCGATCGACTCGAGCTCGGCGATTCGCTGCTGGCTCCCCTCGGTGGACACGATCACGATGGGGATATCCTTGAGCCTGCGGTTGCCGCGCATGCGGGTGAGGAGCTGGATTCCATTCATGGTGGGCATGTTGATGTCCACGAGCATCACCGCCACCGGATGGTCGTTGAGCTGGGCCAGGGCCTCGATCCCGTTGGAGGCCTCATAGACCTCGCCGACGTTGAGTCCGGCGATGTCCAGGGTCTTCTTCACCATCTGCCGAATCGTTACCGAATCATCCACGATCAAGACGTCGTGTGACATCTTTAGACCTCCTGCCTTGCGAGCGCCGGATCGAGTTCCTGGCTTGTTGAGGCCTGGTCGAACATGTTTTCCACTCGTTTCAGTTCCATGAGGGTCTGGGCGCCAATCACTTCGAGGTCGGGCTCGCCCATGCCGTACCGGGCCATGACGCGTTCGTCGGCGCGGTAGCACAATTCGTCGGCTCCGAGTCCGATTCCCAGCAGCAGGCACACGCAGTCGGCCAGGTGCAGGGCGTCGACCAGGCTGTTGGGCGGATCCAGGGCCGCGGGGTTGTGATGGTGGCGGATGCCGAGGGTGATCGCCTCGGGGAGCTGCCATTTCTCGGCCACCCGGCCGCCGATCTCGTCGTGTGAGAAGCCGAGGATCTGTTTTTCGGCTTCGGCGAAGCTGAGGTGGTTTTCGTTGACTCGTTGGGCGATCTCGGCGAACTCCTCGGCCACATACTCGTTGAGGATGACCTTGCCGATGTCGTGGAGCAATCCGGCGGTGAACAGCAGGCTCTTGTTGTTGAAGTCCAGGTGTTCGGAAAGGGACGAGCAGGCGATGGCGACGCCGACGGAGTGTTTCCAGAGGGTGCCTGGGGGCAAGCCGTAGCCCGGCTGGCTCTTGCAGAGCAGCGTGTTGGTGTGCACTGCCATGACCAGTTGGAGGACCTTGGTCGTTCCCAGGCAGCGCATGGCGTCGCTGAGGGAGTACACCTGGCGGGTGAGGCCGAAGAAGGCGGAGTTGACGATTCTGAGCATCTGGCTGGTCACGGCCTGATCGTAGCGGATGGTTTCGACGATCTGTTCCACGGTGCTCTTTGGGTCGTTGACGACGGTGATCAGCTTGAGGACCGTACCCGGCAACGGCTGGATCTCGCGTACCCGGCCGAGGATGGCGTCCACAGTGGTCATAGCTCAACCTCCCCGTCGCGTTTTCTGACGGTGACCCGGCCGTCGGCGACCGATAGTCTCAGGGTGCGGCTGTGGGCTCCGCCGACGTCCTCGGCCTCGATCAGGATGCCGTTTTTCCAGAAGATCTTGCGCAGAGCGATGTAGTTGCGTTTTCCGATATTGAACGTGCCCTTGTCATCGAGCAGCGAGGAGCCGCCGGCCACCTTGGCGACGATCCGCTTCTTGACGGCTCCGAGCTCGTAAGCCGCCCGGAACATGGCGGGGATGCCGGTATCCGCGAACATGGCCGGGTTGGCCCTGGCCTTTTCGGGGGCGATGGTTGAGGAAGGCAGCATATAGTGTATCATGCCTCCCACGTGGACCTCCGGGTCCCAGATGGTGACCCCGATGCAGCTTCCCAGGGAGTGGGTGACCAGCACATCCTGCGGGTTGCCGGATACCACCATGTCCGCGATGTCGACGACTTCCATCACAACCCGCGTCTCCCCGCTCGGCCGGTGTCTCTCAGCCCAGGACCGAGTCCCGCCCCATGACGAGGTTTTCGGAGTTCAAGACCTTGGCGATGTCCAGGAGGATCTTGACTTCATCCTTGACCTTGCCCATACCCAGGATGAAGCCGGTGTCGACGGTCCCGTCCAACTGCGGTGGTGGTTCGATGTTCTCCACGGGGATGTCGTTTACCTCATTGACGGTGTCCACGATAATGCCGATCATCGTTCCCACGTCGACCACGATGATGCAGGTCTGGTCGTTGTACTCGGTTCGCGGCAGGTCGAACTTGGCCCGCAGGTCGATGACGGGGATGACCTTGCCTCGGAGGTTGATGACGCCCTCGACGAAATCCGGGGTTTGCGGGACCTTGGTGATGTCGAGCAGCCCCATGATCTCGCGCACTTTGAGGATCTCGACGCCGTACTCTTCGTTGTCCAGCTTGAAGGTCAGGTACTTGCCGCCGAGCGGTCGTTGTCCGCCGGATCCCGGCCCGTTCGCCGTCGGCCGGTCAAGCAGCGTGTTCATGCGGAATCTCCTTGGTGTTGGAATCCGGCCGGCGATCGATCAGTTGTCGCTGCTGGTATCGTTCGTGAGCCTCGACCAGGCCGGAGGCCTCCATGATCAGGCCGACGCGTCCGTCGCCCAGGATGGCGGCGCCGGCGATGCCCTGCAGTCCCTCGAATCGCTCGCCGAGGGTTTTGATGACCACTTGCTGCTGGCCGAGCAGGTCGTTGACGACGAAGCCGACCGGCCGGCCATCGACGTTGCAGATCACGACCATGGCGTCGCAGGGGTCCACCCGCTCGCTCAGCCCGAAGAGTATTCCCAGCGGGATGAGTGGGATGAGCTGTTCGCGCACCTGGATCATTTCGCCGCGCTGCTGAACCGTGAACACCTGATCGGGTAGCGGGCGTAATGCCTGGGCGATGGCGATGGTGGGGATGATGAATCGCTCGCGGCCGACGCTGACCACCATGCCGTCGATGATGGCGAGCGTCAGAGGCAGGCGGATGTAGAACGTCGAGCCCTTTCCCTTCTCGGAGGCGATTTCGACCTTACCGCGGAGCTGGTCGATGTTCCGCTTGACGACGTCCATGCCCACGCCGCGGCCGGAGATATCGGTGATCTGGGCGGCGGTGGACAAGCCGGGGGCGAAGATGAGCTGGTACGCCTGCTGGTCGGTCAGTTCTTCGCCCGGCTGGACCAAGCCCTTTTCGATGCCCTTGGCGATGAGCATCTGCGGGTCGAGGCCTTTGCCGTCGTCGCTGATCTCGACCACGATGTTGCCGCCCTGGTGATAGGCGGCCAGGTGAACGTGCCCGACCGGGTTCTTGCCGGCCGCGCGGCGAGCCTCGGGGGGCTCGATCCCGTGATCGACCGCGTTGCGGACCATGTGGATGAGCGGATCGCTGATCTGCTGGATGACGTTCTTATCGAGTTCGGTTTCCTCGCCGGCGAGGCTGAGTTGGACCTGCTTGCCGGCCTTTCGGGAGACATCGCGTACCAGGCGGGCCATCTTCTGGAAGGTGCCGCCGATCTGGACCATCCGCAGCGACATGGCCATTTCCTGGACGTTGCGCACGATCTTGCTGACCTGGCCGACGTCCTTGTTGAGCTTGGGGTCGCCGCTGATCAGCGAGTTGGCGTTGACCAGGGTCTGGGCGATGACCAGCTCGCCCACCATGTCGACCAGGAAGTCGAGTTTGGCGGTATCGATTCGGACGGAGAGGTCGGCTGCTCCGCCGGGTTGTCCGCCGGCGGAGGCGGCGGTGGCGGGGGGAACGAAGGTTGGGGCGGAAGCTGACGCCGCGGGTGCCGGTTGAGTCTGGGCGGGCCTTGTCGCGGTCTCGATTGTCGGGCTGTCCGCACCTTGGGCTCGGGTCTGGGTGCGAATGGCTCGGCCGATCTGCCTGGGGGTTGCGCTTCCCAGATCGATGAGGATCTCGCCCAGTTTCTGATCGGGGCTGGTCTTCTGCATTTCCACAGCGAGTGCCACCGCTTCCGGCGAAGTTGCGCCGGTCTCGATGAGGATGTCCCCGAGCCGCTTGGGTGACCCGAACGAATCGTCGGTGCTGGTGTCCACGCTGAGCTGGCCGGCAACGATGGCCCGGAGTTTGTCGATCATTTCGGCCACGGGGGGCTGGGGAATGGTGTCGCCGCAAGGGTCGGTCAGGTAGACGCCGATCGCGTTGACCTGCAGTTTGAGGATATCCACGACGGCGAAGATGAGGTCGATCAAGCCAGGCGTGACCTGGCGTTCTCCCCTGCGTCCCTGGTCGAGCAGTGTTTCCACTTCGTGGGTCAGACCGTTGATGTCCCGGAGGTTGAGGAAGCCGGCCATGCCTTTGATGGTATGGAACGGCCGGAACAAATCGTCGATTTTTTCGGTGTTGTTCGGGGCGGCTTCGACATCGAGCAGCGCGCCTTCGACCGCCTCGATATGTTCGCGGGCCTCTTCGACGAAGCCCTTCACGAACTCGAGCTCGGCTTCGTTGATTTTGAGCGGCTGGGATTGGTAGGTTGCGGGAATGCTGCCGCTGAGGGCCGCCTCTGGCGCGAAGGGGGTCTTCGGCCGCTCGGCGGTGGCCGGTGCTGCGGGTTGGGTTTGCCCGGCAACGGGGGGCGCCGAGGGGGCCGATGGCGAGGGAGTGGTCGGTTCCGCCGGCAACTGGCGGGGCAGACTCTCGGAGGCGAGTTCGGCCAGCCGGTTGATGGAACCGGACATGTCCGTGAACGCGGCGGCGACGTTGGTGATCTCTCCGAGGATAAGGGCTTCCAACTGGCTGCTGACGGTGTTGGTCTGTTGGGCTAAGGCCGGGCAGGGGACAGGACCGCGTTCCTCCGTCGCCCGGATCACTTTCTCGCACCAGCCATGCATCTGGGCCAACGAGCTGAGGTCATCGGGCTCGATCCGACCGACGGTGTCGGAGAGTCGGGTGACGAGTTCGCTGAGATCTCGGGCGGAGAGCTTCTCGATCGCCTTGGTCATGATTCACCCTTTTGCGTTGACGGCGTCCGCACGACGGTTCAATCCTCACGGTCGCGCCGCCTGGCTCCTTTCGCCGGCCCCGCAAGCTGCCTCTGTCCGCATCCAGGGTCGTCCCCGGTGGGTATGTCGGCTGATCGCGGGAAGGACTTCATGCCAAAGCCGCTTGCCTTCCGTCGCGAAATCGGCACAATACAGCCCTGCGGCCGTATGTTGCGGCCGGTGTGGTCACACTCGCCCGGGATCTCTGACCTGCGAGGATTCAAAGGAGAAACGAACATGGCCCCGCGCACCCTTCGTGCCTTTCGGTCGTTATCGGTCGTCCTGGTGGTGCTCACGGCCCAAGGCCTGGTGCAGGCCATCACCACGGGGTCCCTGTTGAATGACATGACCGATCTCCAGCGATTGGCCGAGCAGCCGTCGCCGGCCTACACGACCAAGCAGTTCTCGAGTTATGATCGTGCGTCGACCGATCCTAAGATCGCCACGGAGAAGAACTGGTTTGCCAACGGCGACTGTGGGCGGTACTTGCGGGTCGAGGAGCGAGCCGGGCGGAAGGAGCACGTCATGATGGACATTGACGGGCCCGGGGCGATCGTCAGGATCTGGTCGGCGAATCCCAAGGGGACATTAAGCATATACCTGGACGGCAACGATGATCCGGTACTTCAGGCGCCCATGTCCGATCTGCTCGGCGGCAAGGTGGAAGGGCTTCCCAAACCGATCGCGGGGGAGCGCTCTGCGGGCTGGAACCTGTACTTTCCCATTCCGTACGCGAAGCACTGCAAGGTGACCAGTGATCAAGGCGATTTCTACTACCACGTGAATTATCGGACCTACCCGGCGGATACGGAGGTCAAGACCTTTGTGGCGGACGACCTGAAGCAGCACGCGGCGGAGATCAAGGAGCTGGCCAGGAAGCTGGCGTCCCCGCGGTCAGCGGTGGTTCTGCCTGGGGATGCGGCGAAGACGAGCTTCAGCAAGTCCGTGGCGGCGGGGGCGGGTGTGGACCTTGTGGAGTTGCAGGGTGCCAAGGCCGTTCGTAGGCTGGAGATGACGTTGTCGGCCAAGGATCTGGCGGCGGCCGCTCGGGGCGTGGTGATGCAGATGACCTTTGACGGGGAGCAGACGGTCGAGTGCCCGGTGGGTGATTTCTTTGGCACGGCTCCGGGTCTCAACGGATTCGAAGCGTTGCCCTGCGGCATCGTGGCCGGCAGTCCGGCGACGCTTTACTCCCACTGGGTCATGCCGTTCAAGAGCGGCGCGAAGATCGCGGTGAAGAATTTCGGCAAGGAGCCGGTGCAGATTTCGGGCACCGCCGCCAGCGTGCCCTACACCTGGACCTCCGGATCGATGCACTTTCATGCCAAGTGGCGGATCCAGCGTGATCTGCCGACGCGGCCGTTCACCGACTGGGCTCATCTGGAGTGCACGGGCTCCGGCCGATTTGTCGGCGGATCGCTGCACGTGGTCAACCCGGTGCGTGACTGGTGGGGCGAGGGTGATGAGAAGATCTACGTTGACGGCGAGGCGATGCCGAGTCACTTCGGCACGGGGACCGAGGACTACTACGGCTACGCGTGGTGCAGTCCGGCTTTGTTCGTGCACGCGTACCACAACCAGCCCCGGTGTGACGGGCCCGGCAACTACGGCAACACCTCGGTGAATCGTTTTCACATTATTGATGACGTCCCGTTCACGAAGCAGTTCAAGTTTGACCTTGAGAACTGGCACTGGCATGTGACCGCGAAGACGGTTCGGGCGGCGGTGAGTTACTGGTATGCCAAGCCGGGCGGGAAGGACTTTTTTGCGTCGCTGACGGCCGCGGACCTGGTTCTGACCGAGGTACCCGAGTACCAGGTGCCCCGCGTGCCGGGGGCTCTGGAGGGCGAGAAGCTGAAGGTCGTCGGCAAGACGGGCAAGCTGGAGATTCAGGATCTGGGCGAGCGTTACAGCAACGGTTGCCAGCTGTGGTGGACCCAGGCCAAGCCCGGCGAGAAGCTGGAGCTGGCGTTCGAGGTCAAGGAAGCGGGGCCCAAGCACGTGATGGTCAGGCTGACCAAGGCTCGCGATTACGGTCAGGTTCAGCTGTACGTTAATGGTCGGAAAGCCGGGGCGGTCATGGATCTCTATAACCCGGACGTCATCGCCACGGAGGAGATCGACCTTGGGGTCTTTGATCTCAAGGCTGGCGAAAACCAGTTGGGGGTCGAGATCACTGGAGCCAACGAGAAGGCGATCCAGGCGTACATGTTCGGCCTGGACTACGTGAAACTGAAATGACCGCGTTGAGGCCTGCCGTGGCGAGGGCCTTGGCCGTGAGAGGGCGAGGCCGTACGCGGATTGCATTGTGGCAGGCGGCGCCGGAGAGATTGGCCATGCGTTCGTTCTGGTGTCTTTGGGCTGGCGTGGTCATGGTATTGTTGGGACCGAGGCTGTCGGCGGTGGCCGGGGTGCCGGCGGTTCAAACCGGCATTGACGTGCTGGTGACGGACGGTTTCAGGCCCCTGGCCGGCAAGCGTGTGGGGCTGGTCACGAATCCGACCGGGGTCACGTTTGACTTGCGGAGCACGGCGGACGTGCTGAACAGGGCTCCGAACGTCAAGCTGGTGGCGCTGTTTGGGCCGGAGCACGGCATTCGCGGAGATGTGTTTGCGGGGGACAGGGTCGCGGACTCGGTCGACACCGCGACCGGTGTTCCGGTGTACTCGCTGTACGGCAAGACGCACAAGCCGACTCCGGACATGCTCAAGGGAATCGACGTGCTGGTCTATGACATCCAGGACATCGGTTCCCGCTCCTACACTTACATCAGCACGATGGGCATCGTCATGGAGGCTGCGGCGGAGAACCACGTCGAGTTCATGGTTTTGGACCGTCCCAATCCGCTGACCGGCAAGCGCGTGGAGGGCCGGCCGATCGACGAAGCCCATCGTAAGATTGGCTCGAACGTGGGCAAGTATCCGATTCCCTACCTCTATGGTCTGACCTGTGGTGAACTGGCCCGGATGATCAACGAAGAAGGTTGGCTGGCCAAGGGGGTCAAGTGCAAGCTCACGGTGATTCCGATGACCGGCTGGCGGCGGGACATGTGGTTCGACCAGACGGGTCTGCCCTGGGTGCCGACCTCCCCGCACGTTCCGCGGGCGGACGTGGCCATGTTCTACGCCGCCACGGGCATCATGGGGGAACTGCAGACGGTCAGCGAGGGCGTCGGCTACACGCTGCCGTTCGAACTGGCGGGTGCCCCATTCATCAAGGATGCGGAGGCCCTGGCCCAGAATCTCAACAATCGGCGGTTGCCCGGGGTTCGGTTTCGCCCGATCTACTTCAAGCCTTATTACATTGATCGGATCAAGGGGCAGCCGTGCGGTGGCGTGCAGATTCACATCACCGACCGGGAATACGTCGAGCTGACGCCGATCCAGTTTCACATCATGGACGCGATCCGGGAACTCTACCCGAATGAGAACCTGGTCGGCGACGGCAAGCGGTTGGACATGTTGTCCAAAGTCTGTGGCACGGATCGTATTGGTGAGATGCTCGGGCAGAGAAGGCCGTCGGAGGAGATTATCCGCTTCTGGAGCAGTGATCTCGACGAGTACATGGCCAAGCGGGCCAAGTTCCTGCTCTATGATTGACAGGCTCGCGGTTGGGCGGATATGCTCCTGCTGACAGCTGTTTTCCCCCTATCAGCGAGGGCTACACATGACCAAGACGTCATTCTTGAGAGGCATTTCCATTGGCGTGCTGATCGTTCTGGCGGTTTTTGGCTGCCGGGAGCAGGCTCCGAGCGGTGGAGCGGGCGGCGCCGCCAGCCAGCCGGCGTTGGAAGGTGCGATCGTGCTGACCTACGCCAACTTTCCGCCGGCGAAGACCTTCCCGTGCGTGCAGATGGAGCGGTGGAAGACGGAGATCGAGAAACGCACCCAGGGCAAGGTCACGGTGAAGACATCGCCGGGTGGCACGCTGCTGGGTGCCAAGAACATGTTTGACGGGATCATCTCAGGCGTGGCCGACATCGGCAATTTCGCGATGAGCTACCAGCCGGGCCGATTCCCGGTATCCGAGGCCGTGGACCAGCCGCTGAGTTTCGCCAGCGCCAAGGCGGCCTCGCTCGCGCTGTACGACCTCATCGAGAAGTACCAGCCCAAGGAGTTCGAGAAGGTCAAGCTGGTGACCCTGTTCGCCTGCCCGCCCGCCAGCATCATGACCACCAAGCCGGTGCGGTCGCTGGCCGACCTCAAGGGCATGTCGCTTCGGGTATCCGGGACGGCCACCGACGTGATCAAGAGCCTGGGGGCCACGCCGGTGGGCATGCCGCAGTCGGATACGCCTGACGCTCTCCAGAAAGGCGTCATCCAGGGTGTGGTGTCGTCTCTCGAGGTGCTTCAGGACATGGGGTATGCCTCGTACTGTCCCTATGCCACCCCGGCCAACCTGCACGTGGTCACGTTTGCGGTGGTGATGAACCTGGAGAAGTGGGAGTCGCTGCCGGCGGACGTGAAGAAAGCGATTGACGAGCTGCGCCGCGATCAGGCCGTCTGGACCGGGGAATACGTGGACCAGCATGTTGCCGAAGCCCTGGCCTGGGCCAAGGAGAAGCACAATCACCAGGTCAACAAGCTGCCGGACTCGGATTTGGCCCAAATGGCCGAGGTGTTCAAGCCGTTGGTGGACGCGTACGTGGACAGGCTGGTCAAGGCCGGTCTGCCCGGCAAGGAGATCATGGCCGATCTGCTTCGCCTCAAGGCGGAGCACGAGAAGGCCCCCTGAGCCGGAGGACGTCGCGTGGCGTGGCTTGACAAGTTGACTGTGGTCGTCAACCGCGTGCTGATTGTGTTGGGTGGGGTTGCCGTGCTCCTGCTGATGGGCGTGGCCACGACCAACGTGGTCATGCGCCTGTTTGGCGGGAACCTCGAAGGGGCCTACGAACTCGTTGGTTTTGCCGGGGCGGTGGCTGTCGCCTGTGCTCTGGGGGCCACCCAGCGACGGAAAGACCACATCGTGGTGGATATCATCAGCCGCTCCTATCCTCCGGTGGTGGCGAAGCTGGTCGACTGTCTCCAGTACCTGGTCACGCTCGTTTTCTTCGCCATCATCGCCTACCAGGTATTTCGGCACGCGATGGCTTTGCGTGAGAACGGCGAGGTTTCGGAGACACTCAAGATCATCTACTATCCCTTTGTGGTCTGCGTGGCGGCAGGTTGTGCGGCCATGGTTCTCAATCTCGCGGTTGATCTGAGCAATCTTCTCGGGTGGTCCCGGCCCCGGGTGGCCTCATGAGCGACCCGGTCCTCGGGCTCTGTGCCATTGGCATCATGGTCGTGGCCATGCTTGTGTCGCGCATGCCGGCCGCGTTCGTCATGGCCATCATCGGCTTTGTGGGGATCGCCGTGGTTCGGTCCCCTGAAGCGGCCATGGGTATCCTCCGCACCGAAGTTTGGACTTCCTTCTCCAAGTCGGAGTTCACGGTCATTCCGATGTTCATCCTGGTCGGGGAGTTCATCTTCTATGCCGGCTACAACGACCGGCTGTTCCACGCCACCTATACCTGGGCGGGCCATCGGCGTGGGGGGCTGGCCATCGCGACCATGCTGGCCTGTGCCGGTTTCTCCGCGATCTGCGGCTCCAACACCGCCACCGCCGCCACGATGAGCGCCGTGGCGATTCCGTCGATGAAGCGGTACAACTACCATGCGGTCCTCCGCAGCGGGGCGGTCGCGGCCGGGTCGACCCTGGGCGTCATGATCCCGCCGAGCATCGTGCTGGTGGTCTATGGGCTCTACACCGGCCAGTCGATCGGCAAGCTTTTTGTCGGCACGTTGATCCCCGGCGGTCTGCTCACGGTGTTCCTGTCGCTGACCGTCGTGGTGATCTGCCGTCGTCATCCCGACTGGGGTCCCGAAGGTCCCAACGCCACCTGGGGCGAGCGGCTGCGGTGTATTCCCGACGTGCTCGATATTCTGGTCCTGTTCCTGGTCATCATGTCTGCTCTGCTGTCGGGGTTCGTGACTGCGACCGAAGCGGCAGCGGTCGGCTGCACGCTGGGTCTGCTGTTCTGCCTGTTGCGCCGCCGTTTGAGCTGGCACGCTTTCACCATGGCGGTCTATGACACGCTGCGCATCTCCTGTCTGGTGTTCATGATTCTGGTTGGGGCGACGCTGTTCGGGCGATTCATGAACGTCACCGGCCTTCCCGACGCCGTCGCCCAGTGGATCGGCGGCCTGGCGTGGCCGTCCTGGGCGGTTCTGCTGACGATGCTCTTGTGCTACCTGGTCGGCGGCTGCTTCATGGATGCCCTGGCGTTCCTGCTGATTTCGTTGCCGATCTTCTCGCCGCTGGTGGCCAAGATGGGCTACGATCCGGTCTGGTTTGGCGAGGTCATCTGCCTGGTGACGACTCTGGGCGCGATCACCCCGCCGGTCGGCATTTCCTGCTTCGTCGTGGCGGGCATGTCCAAAGAGGTGCCCATGGAGCAGGTGTTCAAAGGGGCGCTTTACTACCTTCCAGCGTACATCATTACCTTCCTCCTGATGCTGCTTTCCCCGTACTGGACTGTCCTGGCTTGGTCCAACCTGTCGCGATGATCAGACATCTCGGGGGTTCGCGGCTGGTCCGCGTTCACCCACCGACCGAGCAACGGTGGCTGTCCTGGACACCCCCTACTTCATCTCGGTTTGATCTCTGTGCGGCGCAGCTGGGCCTGCGGGTTCGAATCGGGGACCATTTCGACTCGATGCTCTTGTGCCCAAGGTACTGGAAGGCAAGGTTTCGCGCCGAGGAACAGGGTCATTCCGTGGACCGATCGACCGGAATCGTCGCGAGGTCATGCGTCACCTGGTAGGTTTTTTTCTGCCTCACCAGGGCGGTGGCGTCATTCCAGCGCCCCTCCGTCACACGCATGGCAGGCAGGTGCGGCATTGAACGGGCGATCCCTCAAGGGGCCAGCGGCTTGTGGGCGAGGTCGTCCATGGACTCGGTGTTCTTGCCGCGTGCGACGGGGGTGGGGCGCGGGCTTGTTGCCCATATAAGGCCCACCGCATCGAACCGGGATGAACACCGAGTAGGCGCGGTGGACGGGACAAGATATACTGAATGCGTGCCGGGAGAAGTAAGCCGTGCACATCGCCCAATCTGCACGGTGAAGTCGCTGGGGTGGCTGTACGACAAATCACTTTCTCATGTAAGGAGGTTTGAGATGCAGAAGCGCGGGCGCTGGCTGGCGGGCCTTGCTCTGACCCTCGTCTGGGGATCGAGCGGCTACGCCCAAGTGATCGGGGACTGGGAAAACGGATCGATGGATGGGTGGGCGGTCTCGGGGGGCGCGCCCGCAGGTACGACGGTCGATTTCAGCACGACCGGGGTGACGCGAGGCGCCTCGGCGCTCAAAGTGACGGCCGGGGCGAGCGGCTACCAGCAGGTTCTGGCCATTTCGCTGAACGATCCGGCAGGGCTGGATGCCTTCTTCGGCAACAACCAGTTCGATGTCAACGTGACCCGGGTGGCGTCCGAGTGGGTTGGGGCGACGAGTTGGTGGAACGGCCTGCACCTGATCATCAATGCCAGTTCGGATCTGGGGGGCATCTGGCAGGATCTTGGCTGGTCGGGCGGGTGGAACAACGGGAACGGCACCGCCACGGTGACGGCCTCGTGGGATTACAGTGCCGTGAAGGCCTTGCTTGACAGGAACACCATCACCTACCTCGAACTGGTGATCGTCACGAACTTTGACACCGCTTTCACCGCTTGGGGCTCGCACTACCTGGACGATGCGCACTTCACGCAAGGCTGGCCCGGGATTAGCGACTGGGAGGATCGGGCAGACGGCTGGTCAAGCTGGGGGGCGACCACGCCCTTCACTTACAGTGCGACCGGGGCAACACTGAACACGCGAAGCCTGAAGATGCAGAACGCCGTCGGGGGCTGGAGGAATGCGATCGCTTACAGCATCACGGGCCATGGCCAGGTCGCGCAGTTTCTGGCCAGCGACATCTTCGCTGTCGACGTGACGCGGCTGGTCGCTGACTGGACACCGGATCCGGCGGCGACGAGCAAGGGTGCCAGCCTGATGCTGGTCGTGAACTACGGCGGCAGCCTCAGTGGCAGAGGCTGGCGAATGATCGGCGAAGTGGCCTCGTGGGATGGTACGGCGGACTCGACCGTCACCGCGGCATGGGACTACGCCTTTCTCAAGGCCGACATCCCAGTTGACACCGGCTGGCTCGAGCTCGTGCTTGTCACCAACACGTGGGGGTACACCGGCACGGCCACGTACTACCTGGACAACGCCCGCTTCGCGGCCGGGCCGGCGGGGCGATACACGATCAACGAGTTCGACACGGCTGAGGAGGCCGCTCAGTGGCATATCAACAACGACAACTTGCCGGGGGCCGTGGTGGAATGGGACCCGACGGTTGACTTCGATGGTGGGGCGTGTGGTCCAGATGGCAACCCCCTCCCCGGCGGGGCCAATCCCTGCTCCGGTTCTCTCAAGGTCACCGTGCCCTGGACGCCGACCGGGGACGATGGCGTAGTGATTCAGCGTGACATGTTCCCTCAAGGCGTAGACCTGACCGAGTACACGGTCTTCGAAGCCAGTGCCAAGCACGATCCTAGTTCGCCGGCGTACCAGTGGGGGGGGGCTGGGTGGAGCAACTGGATCTTCCAGAGCACCGGCTGGAGCTGGGACGGGATAGCTCACGGCAACCTCAACAACACGGGTGACCGTTCGCTGAACGACTGGACGTCTTACGATACCGTCTGGAACGGCCTGCCGAATCCGGCGCCGCCGCGGGACATGGTCCGAGCCATCGTATTCCAGCTCGGCGGAGTGAGAGACGTGCAGGTCGATGGTGCGAATGGAACCACCATCTTCTGGATCGACAACATCCGCCTTGGCCGCGATCGCTCCTGCCAGGACCCGCTCCACTGCGTGTTGTGCGGCGACCTCACCGATACCGACGGGGACGGACGCACGGACGTCTGTCAGAGCGAGAATCCTGACTGCCACGGCACCATCTACTGCCCGATGGAGACCGAGTGCAGCAATGGGCTCGACGATGACGGTGACGGTCTGATCGACTGTGCCGACTCCGACTGTGCCATGAGCCACAACTGCCTCTACCACGACCCATTTGCGGATATTGACGGTGACGGCGACGTGGATCAGCTTGATTTTGGCGAGTTTCAGCTCTGTTTCACGGGGGATATGCAGGGGCCCCCGGCGATGGGCTGCGGCACGCTGGATCGGGACAACGACGCGGACGTGGACGCCATGGATCTGGCCAAGTTCCAGGACTGCTTCAGTGGACCGATGGTCCCGGCTGACAAGGCCTGTGACGGCATCGAACCGCCTTGAGGTAGTCGTCCGGCGAGAGAACCGCGCCGGCCGGACGGGTAACAGCCTGACGCACGAGCGAGGACTGCAGCCCAACACGAGTTCCCGCTATCGAACAAGTCGGATGGCGTGTTTCGGCCCGAATGAAGCGCGGCCAACCGCTTCGATCCCGATGAGGAGATCGGTCGGAAGTGCTCCGTCCGCGGGTGCGACGATCGCATCGTCGACGATGGTGGAGCCCTGGTGATCCACGGAGCCGGGCAGGGGTATTCTGCGAAGGTGATCTCCCTCGCGGATCACCAGCACGACGGAGCCCTGTCGCCCAACGTCTTGGCCGGAACTGAGCCAGCGGGCTTCCCCCAGATTGGTGAGTGTCACCCGTAGCCGCGTGGCGACATCGCCACGGAGCTTGATCGAGGCTCCGTTGTCGAGTGTGGACCATCTACCGTCGGCACCTTCCACTTCGACCGAGTCAAATGCGGCATCGAGGTATTTCGGCGGATTGGGCTCGCTGTGGGGTACGTTGCCGATCGCGTCCAGGGGGCACTCGGCGGAGGTCGTGGCTGTGCCCAGGGTTCGAAGACCCGGGGTCCGGCCGGTCTCGATCGCTTTCCAGAACTCGTCCTTGGCCGCGTCATAGATCCCGGAAACGCCGTCGGGGTGCCGGTCGCGGTCGATTTCGATCCAATGGTCGATGGGTTTGGGCAGGGGGGCGTTGAGGAATGGGCTGGCTTGTTCTCGGATGACCAGGGTCACCGGGCGGTCGGAGCCATCCGGGTTGATGATGCCGTAGTCGCTGGCCTCGTGGCAGCGGAAGCCGCCGGGGTACCACCAGAAGAACACGCCGTCGGATCCGCTGGCGATGAACATTCGGTACAGGTCGCGGTAGAGCTGGGCCTGGAAGGTCAGGAGGGAGGGCGAGGGGGCCATGGTGCCGAGATCCCAGACGTGGACCCCGGCCTCGGCCCAGATGACCGGCCGGTTCGGTCCTGCCCAGCGGGCGTAGGCCACTTGGAACCAACCCGGCTTCACCTTCTCCCAATTGCCGATTCGGCCATAGGCTTCGGGAGCCAGGAAGTCGACGGCCGCCGCCAGGTATGGGAAGTCATAGGTGATCCGGCCGTTCCATCGGTACGTCGGGCAAGCGGCGTCGGCCATGCGGAAGCTGACCAGGTGATTGGGGTCGATCTCGCGGACCCGATGCCGGGCGTGGCCGTACTTGTGATACAGCAGGGTGTCGAGGAATCGCCGGTAGGCCGCGGTCATGGCGCGCCATGGTCCGTTGGTGTCGATCTGCTCCGGCGGGGGGCTGGTGATCGTGCCGGCGGCATCGCGCGGCGCAGGTGCCTGCCAGTGTTTCTCGGCAGCATCGATGCTCCCGTAGCGCTCCACGATCCACTGTTCCCAGTGGCGGTCCCAGATTCTGCGTTCCTCGCGGGTACCGAAGGTCGGTTCCCAATCCAGGTCGTACGCGAAGATCGTGTCGTTATCCCTCAGGTGGTTGAACTCGATGATCTCTTTCATCAGCGGCCAGCAAGGGGTGAAGTTCTTGGGTGAGCCGGGGCGCAATGACAGGTTGGCTCTCAGATCCAGGTTTTCCAGTCGGCGGAGCAGGTCGAGCAGGTTCTGGTCGCGGATGGCCTGGTGGTAGACGAAGATGCTGACCGAGTTGAGCCCCAAGGCCTTGATTCGTTCGAGGTCTCGTTGCGCGATCTCGGGGTCGTAGGACCGCCTGCCGAGCCAGTTCTCGAAGTAGGCGGCGTCCTCGGTGCCGATTCCCGACGATGGCATGTAGTTGACGCCGTGGGCCCGCCAGGGCTTGCCGTCGAGCGTGAAGTGGCCGTCCTGGGTGGTGAGGAAGTGTTTCTCCTGCCGGGACTCGCAGGCCTGGGCCTCGGAAACGACGCGGTCGATGACTGCGCCTCCGAGCAGCAGCTCCGCGCAGACCTTGAGTCCCTTCCGCGGCCAGGCGGCTGGCTTCCAGGTCGCTTCCACCGATGCTATCCGGTCACCGTCGAAATGGATGGGCCAGCTTTTCTGCCAGACTTTGTGGCCGTTGTCGTTGTTGCACAGGGTGACGCGTGCCTCGACCGGTCCGGGTTCTCCCGAGTTGGCCTGAAAGGCTCGCACGCCCATCCGCATGGACTGGTTCGGGAAGTAGGCGAAATGATCGGTCCCGCCATCGAGCAGGAGCGTGCCCCGCCTCATCCACCGGGCGACTCGGCCGATCGTCCGAATGGCCTCCGGGTGCCTGTACCAATCGTTGTCGGCGATTCCGAACGACGCCCAGATCGCGCCCTTGTGTGGCCCGTCGGCGTGGCCGATCAGTGTGGCGGGGGTGCCTCGCCATTGTCCGTTGGCGGTGCGAGCCTCGATGAGTGGGATCCAGCGCCAAGTTCGGTTGGAGTCGAAGCCGCCGCCGCGTGGTCGGGGGTGTGGCGAGCGAAGACTGGCCGGGACGGTGAAGACGGCCGGCTCGATGATGGCCTGGTCATCGCGGACGACGAGGGTGCGGACACCGTGGCAGTCGAACAGCTTGTAGACCGGGGCGAGGGTTTCCAGGCGCGGCAGGGTGGCGGTGGTGCAGAGCTGGTCATGTTCCGGTCTGGCCATGGCGGTGCCGAACGGTCCGATCCAGTACTCGTGTGGGCCGCTGCCGACGCTGCGGGTGTGGCTGGCGGCTAGGCCGACGAAGAGGGCGTTGGCGTTCTCAGGTCGGAACGGGCCCGCGGACCGCGCCGGGACGCTTTCCCAGTACCGGAAATCGCGCGGTGTGAGCACATATTGCCGCCACTCCGGAGCAAGGGCGACGACAGCGATCCAGCGGGATCCATCCTTTTCTCGCCATTCGATCGCGAGTTCGCGGGTGTTCGGTCCGCCGCGGGCGGCGAAGATCGTGAGGGTGTGCCCCGGCGGGAACGGCGCGGCGAGGTTTTCCTGTCCGTGTGTGTCCCAGTTCTCCATTTTGGCACAGGTCACGTGCAAGGCTCGTCGCCCGGCTCGGGGGCCCTGGTCGGTCGTCTCCGCAGTGGCGACGCCGTCGCCGGGCCCGTGGGTGCGTATCCATCGGGCGATGCTCGGTGGCGTGAAGTCGAAGACGACGTGAGGAGGCAGATCACCGGCATGTGACCGCTGGTAGTCCTCGCGAGACATCCAGCGTCCCTCGGCCGGGATCACGGCTTGTTCCCAGAGCGGGGTCTTGAGGGCGATGATGTCGCCGCCCGACCGGGCGAAGGTCTCGATGGGCCCGGCCGCGGCGTCCGGCAGCGTATTCCCATTCGCCAGGGCGAGCAGATCGAACTGGCCGGCGCTGAAGCGAGCGGGGTCGCACAATGCGGTCGCGTCCAGTTCGGCGACCTCGTACCCGGCCTGTCGAAGCTCGGTTCCGAGTGCGGCCACCAGGTCGGGGTCTTCGCCGGGCAGTCCCGTGCGGGACAATGCCGCCCGGGGCGGGTGGGCTGGACTCGGCTCGAGCGGGAAGGCAAGACTTACCATCGACACGAGGGCGACGAGGGACGCTCGGTGTGTGTGGATCTGCATGAGGGGATGTCTCCTTGGTGGCCTCGAGACGAAGGATGTTGTAACCTGATTCGACGGCCGGGACCAGCGTGCCGCGTGGCTGTGTCGGGAGGCGCAGGAGCCGGCGTTGGAGGTCCTTTCGGCGTCAGAGGAGGAATACGATGCCTCGCGCGTACCTCGTTGTTTTGGTTGGAGCGGCGATGTCGGTTGTGCTTTTGTGGTCATTTCCTTGTGCGGTGGCCGAGGAGCCCTCCCCCCCGGCTGCCGGTCCGATGGCTGCGAGCGGTGATGCCTTGTGGGATCTGGCTCGGCGCCATGCTCCGAGCATCCGCTTCTCCACGCTTTTCACGGCCGAAGATGTTCGTCATCACCTGGGTGGCCCGGAGGCCGTGAACCGGGCGATGCGCTGGTGCAAGGACACCGGTGTCACCCATGTGTATCTGGAGAGCTTCCGGGGTGGCTACACGGCCCCGAAGGCGTTGCTGCTCAACGCCAAGAAAGCGTTTGCCGACGCCGGCTTTCTGGTCAGCGGCTGTGTCACCACCGTCGGCATCGGCCGCAAGCCTTCCGACGGCTGGCTGTTTCCCTGTTTCAGCGAGCCGGCCGGCCAGGCCAAGCTGGCGGAGGTCTTCGGGTACGCCGCCGAGCTGTTCGACGAGGTCATGATCGACGATTTCTTCGCCACCCAGTGCGAGTGCCCCGATTGTGTCAAGGGGCGCGGCGACAAGCCCTGGGCCGAGTATCGATGCGATCTGCTCATGGACGTTTCCCAGCGGTTTGTCCTGGAGCCGGCCCGGAAGGCCAATCCCAAGGTGAAGCTGATCCTGAAGTATCCCCAGTGGTACGAGCAGTTTCACAAGCGCGGTTACGAGGTTGTTCGCCAGACGAGACTCTACGACAAGATCTGGGTGGGCACCGAGACGCGTGAGCCGGACAGCAAGGAATGGGGTCGCAAGAGCCAGTACGAAGCTTACTTTATCATGCGCTGGCTGGGCGCGATTGGCGGCCCCAAGTGCGGCGGCGGATGGTTCGATCCCTACGGGACCAAGCCGGCCACCTACGTCGAGCAGGCTCGCCAGACCATCCTGGGGGGAGCGGGCGAGGCGGTGCTGTTCTGCTACGGTTCGCTGCAGAACGAGACCGGACCAGCCAACGTGAAGGCTTTGCGACAGGAAATGCCCCGGCTGTTCCGTCTGGCGGAACTGGTGCGCGGCCTGACGCCGCGGGGGATTGCCGCTCCCAAGCCGCCCAACAGCGATGCGGAGGGTGACGAGTACGTCTATGACTACCTGGGCTTGCTCGGCTTGCCCTTGGTGCCGTCGGGCGAGATTCGTGTCGATGTGCCGTGCGCGTTCCTGCCTCGGCAAGCGTTGAAGGACAAGGAGCTGCCCGAGAAGCTGAGCCGGATGATCAAGGCCCGCACGCCGCTGCTTTTGACGCAGACGTTGGCCAAGCTGCTGCCTGACTCGGTGAAGGTCGGCGGCGACTCCATCGAGCTGCTGGAGGTGCCCAAGGACCCGTGGCAGTTGATGGGCCTGCCTGCAGAGCGGTTGAAGGCGATTCGCAAGCTCATGCTTGCGCCGCTGGGCGTGGAGTTTGATGCGCCCAGCCGGGTGGCCCTCTATCTCTTTGGGGATCGGATCGCAGTCATCGAGAACTTCGACGATCGTGAGGTTGAAGTCTCGGTGAAGATGGCGGCTGACAGGGCTGGTCCACAGAGGGATCCCAGGGCATTGTTGGTAGTTCCGGCGGATGCCGCCCCGATGACCACCGGCGGAGGCTCGACCCGGGTGACGCTGGCGCCCCGCTCACTGATCGTTCTTGACTTCTGACGTCAAGGCGGCGACCGGGCCGGCTTTGGCGTCGCCGGGCGTACGCCGGGGTCTTGAATGATGGGTGCCTGGTTCAGTGCTCCTTGCCCGCGTAAGCTTTGGTGCGGGTATCGACGCGGATGAGATCGCCGGTCTTGATGAAGAGGGGCACGCGTACGGTGAGCCCGTTCTCCAGGGTAGCTTCCTTGGTGATGTTGGCGGCCGTACCGACCGAATGCTCCGGTGCGGCCGTGAGGGTCACCTTGAGGGGGATGATATCCGGCATCTCCAGGGAGGTCGGGGCATCGTCCACGAACATGACGCGGTATTCCTGACCCTCGACAAGGAAAGGCTCATGCCCGCCCAGCGGAGGACCGTTCAGCTCGTACTCTTCGAACGTCTCGCTGTCCATGAACACTCGGAGGGGACCTTTGGGGTAGAGGTACTGCATGGTCCGCCAGGCCCGGTCGACTTCGGCGACAGGCAGCAGATCGTCAAGCGAGCGATCGACGGGATGGCCGTCGCGGATGTCCCGGAGGGCGACATGGACAGTCGGGCGCTGCTTGCCCGCGTGGTGTTCCTGGAAGTCGGAGACCTCGTAGACATGATTCTGGTGTCGGATGAGCATTCCGCGTTTAAGGGGAATGTTGGCCATAGCCTGTCTCCTCGGCTCGGAAATGAACGTTCCCCTATTATACCACGAACCGGGACAGGCAAGGCTGAGGCTCGGGGGGGCAAGTCGGGGGGG